>NZ_JBEUUJ010000001.1:0-19963 GCF_046721335.1 Staphylococcus sp. 2S1
TGGTCGTAATTTCGGTGCTATAACCGTGGATAATAAACTGAACGGACGTTATCAAGGTGAATTACAGATTATTAAAAATGATTTACCACCGCATGATCATATCAATGTTGTAGGTGAAGTGATAAAGAACGATTTACCATTAATTCAATGTATGCAGCCTAATGACACATTTGAATTTACGTACAAGAATAAGGAGCTGTAAAGATGAGTAATTTAATAACTGAATCAAGAAATGAAGCTACAATGCACTTAGACGAAATGACTATTCAACAAGCTTTAGAGACTATGAATGAAGAAGATCAAAAAGTACCTCAACAGATAAAACAAATATTGCCTGACTTAGCTAAAGTCATTGAAGTTACAACGAAGCAATTTAAAAAAGGTGGCCGTATTATCTATATGGGTGCGTGCACGAGTGGAAGACTCGGCGTACTCGATGCAGCAGAATGTGTGCCTACATTTAATACAACACCTGATGAATTCATCGGATTAATAGCCGGTGGACAACCTGCTATGACAGTCGCAGTCGAAGGTGCTGAAGATAGTGAATCACTAGCACATGATGATTTAAAACACATTGACTTAACAGACAACGATGTAGTTATTGGCATTGCGGCCAGTGGAACTACGCCCTACGTCAAAGGCGGTTTAAAATACGCTACAGAGTTAGGTGCCCATACAGTTGCCATTTCATGCAATGTCGATACAGAAATTAGCAAACTAGCTGAATTCCCTGTAGAAGCTAATGTCGGTCCCGAAGTATTAACTGGATCTACGAGATTAAAATCAGGAACAGCACAGAAACTCATTCTTAATATGATCTCCACAATCACGATGGTTGGCGTGGGAAAAGTTTATGGCAACCTCATGGTAGATGTAAAAGCCACAAACCATAAATTAGTTGATCGTTCAGTGCGCATTATTCAAGATATTTGTGATATTCCATATGAACAAGCTCAAAAGCTTTATAATGACGCAGACCAAAACCTTAAACAAGCAGTCGTTATGTATCTATGTGATGTTTCAAAAGCTGAAGCAGAAACAAAATTACGTCAAAATGACAATATTATTAAACAAGCAATAAAAAATTAATTTACACTGATTTGAATAGCAATGTCACGTTGCCACATGAACCATATAACTATGATGCAATAAGGAGGTATATAGGATGACAAAAGAACAAAAACTCGCAGAACATATTATAGACGCTGTTGGTGGTCTTGATAATATGGATAATGTTATTAATTGTATGACACGTGTAAGAATTAAAGTGATTGATGAAAACAAAGTAGATTATGATAAATTAAAAGCAACTCAAGGTGTTATGGGCGTCGTAAAAGACGAACGCGTGCAAGTAGTAGTTGGTCCAGGTACTGTTAATAAAGTAGCGGATCATATATCTCAATTAAGCGGTGTACGTCTAGGGGAAACAATCCCTCATAATTCAACGAATTATAAAGCTGATGCTGAAGCAAAAGCACAAGAAAATAAAACAGCAATTCAAAGTAAACAAAAGCGCGGCGCCTTTAATAAATTATTAAAAACAATTGCCAATATCTTTATTCCGTTAATTCCAGCCTTTATTGGTGCCGGATTAATTGGTGGTATTGCAGCAGTATTAAGTAACCTTTTAGCTGCTGGTCAAATTTCAGGTGACTGGGTTACACAACTTGTCACAGTGTTCAATGTAATTAAAGATGGTATGTTAGCTTATCTAGCTATCTTTACAGGTATTAATGCGACCAAAGAATTCGGCGCAACACCAGGATTAGGTGGTGTTATTGGTGGTACTACATTACTCACAGGATTAACTGATGAAAATGCGATTATTAATATCTTTACAGGCGAACCACTACAACCTGGTCAAGGTGGTATTATTGGCGTTATTTTTGCAGTTTGGCTTCTTAGTATCGTTGAAAAACGATTACATAAAATTGTCCCTAATGCAGTAGATATTATTGTCACACCTACTATTACGTTATTTATCATCGGTTTATTAACTATATTTATCTTTATGCCATTAGCTGGTTTTGTTTCTGACGGTTTAGTATCTGTCATCAATGCTACAATCAGTATCGGTGGCGTTTTTAGCGGCTTTATCATCGGTGCTTTTTTCCTACCACTAGTTATGTTAGGATTACATCATATATTTACGCCTATTCATATTGAAATGATCAATCAAACGGGTGCAACTTATTTACTTCCTATTGCTCGCAATGGCAGTGCGCTGGTCAAGTTGGTGTTGCTTTAGCTTTATGGGTAAGATGTAGAAAAAATACAACTTTAAGAAATACACTCAAAGGTGCACTACCTGTAGGATTTTTAGGAATCGGAGAACCTTTAATTTATGGTGTCACTTTACCGTTAGGCAAACCATTCTTCACTGCATGTATTGGTGGAGGTATTGGTGGCGCTGTTGTTGGAGGTATTGGTCACATTGGGGCAACTGCAATCGGACCTAGTGGGATCTCATTGTTACCTTTGATTTCAGATCATATGTATTTAGGATATATTGCAGGACTACTCGGCTGCGTATGCAGGTGGTTTCGTCTTCACCTATTTCTTAGGTACGACGAAGACTATGAGAGAATCTGATAGCTTAGGTGATTAACTATGACCAACGTACTTTACAAAATTGACAGCAATTATGCTCAGTTAACTAAAAGTGAGAAAAAGATTGCAGATTTTATTTTGAATTCACCACATAAAATTATCAATATGTCAGTTCAAGACTTATCTAACGAGATTCATACTAGCACAGCATCCATCGTTAGATTTAGTAAAAAAATTACAGATAAAGGTTTCCAAGAATTAAAGATTGCCATCTCTCGTTATTTACCTGATGATGCAATCCATAATAATCACCTCGAATTAGCGGATAATGAGTCAGTCGATACGTTAAAAACAAAAATGCTATCTCGTGCAACAGACACGATGAACTATGTATCAACGTACATAGATGAATATAGTATTGACAGTATTTGTGAAACAATGAAGCGTTCAAATACAATATTCCTATTTGGTTATGGTGCTTCACTCGTCATCGTTACTGATTTATTTCAAAAATTATCCCGCATTGGACTCAATGTCCGTTTGTTACAAGAAACGCATTTATTTATGTCAACGTTAGCGACACACGATGAAAATGATTGTATTATCTTTGTAACAAATCAAGGTAATCACAGTGAAATGCAATCTATGGCTAAAGTCGCAATGGACTATAACATTCCAATTATTACAATTTCTAGTTCTAATGATAACCCAGTCGCAAAAGTTTCAGACCATACTTTAATATATGGTCAAACGGATGAAAACGAACTGCGTATGGTCGCAACAACATCACTATTTGCTCAACTTTTTACAGTAGATATACTTTACTATCGTTATATTGCATTGAATTATCAAAGTGCACTAGACTCTATTACGCAGTCTAAAATGGCTTTAGATAATTACCGTAAGCATTTATCTAAAATTCAATTTAAACATTAATCGATATGTTAAGTTGAACTATATTAAAGAAAAGCACCTATCGTCAGCATAATACGCTGTTTCGATAGGTGCTTTTTTATGAATTTGAATAAGGGACTAGTAAAACGTATAGCGATTTTTAGTCCCTTATTACAAGTTACCCTAAATATTGATATTTTGTTTATTTAGCTTCACTTTTTAAAAGTTCAAAAATGTTTTTAGCATTATCTGTATTATCTATATTTCCTTGGAATTTATCACTACCGGGACCAAACGCATATGTGTTCACGTCTTCACCTGTATGTCCGGTTGTAGTCCACCCCGTATTCGATTTATCATTGATTGGTTTTTGAATTGCATTTTGTAATTCTTGTAATTGCCCTTCATATGCCTCATCATCTTCATTTAATTTTTTCAGTTTTTCAGCTTCATCTTTAATTTTATCAATTTGAGTCGCTTCTACATCAAAACCATAACCTTCATTAATTACTTGTTCAGCATCTTCACCTTTGGCAATTTGTTCAGTCATGTATGTGCCTGAATGTTTCATATCGTGAATTACTTTAGGGTTCCAGAGGTAATCTTCACCTTTGGCAATTGATAAACCACCTGTCGAGTGATCTGCAGTTGCTACTACAAGTGTATCTTTATGTTCTTTAGCATAGTTCATGGCATAATCAAATGATTTTTCAAAACCTTCCATTTCTGACATTACACCAGTAACATCATTTGGGTGCCCTGCTTTATCAATCGAAGCGCCTTCCACCATTAAGAAGAAACCTTTATCATTTTGCTGTAATTTATTAACTGCAGTTTCTGTCATATCTAATAGTTTAGGATTTTTATCAGGTGCGTCTATTTGTAATGGCATATTTCCATCAGCGAACAAACCTAATATTTGTTTACTTGTTGATTTTTGTAAATCGGTTTTATTATCTACAACATCATAACCATCTTTTTTGAATTTATCTGTTAAATTACCATTTTCTTCACCGAAATATTTTGCACCACCACCGAGTAAGACATCTACTTTATGTTCGCCGTTAATTTTATCATTATAAAATTGTTGTGCGATTTCATCTTTTTTATCGCGTGAATCTACGTGTGATGCATAAGCTGCAGGTGTTGCATCTGTAATCTCAGCAGTTGAAACTAAACCGGTAGATTTACCATTTTCTTTCGCTTGTTCTAATACTGTTTTAACATTTTCTTTATTTTCATCTACACCTATTGCGCCATTATATGTTTTATGACCAGAACTAAATGCAGTAGCAGATGTCTGCTGAATCCGTTACATTCTCTTTTGGATCAGCTGGATTTGTACGTTGATTACCGACAAGATGTTTATCGAACGCAGTTTTTTCCATTTCTTTTGTTTCAGGATTATCTGCGAAATAACGATACGCTGAATTATAAGATGGCCCCATACCATCGCCTACTAAGAATATTACATTTTTAGGGTTTTCAGTATTTCCCATATAAGATACATCAGGTGTATCATTTGATGCTTTTCCATTACCAGAAGCATATGTTGGTTGTACATTGCCTAATGCCGAGCCAACAACAATTGCACTAGCTACAGTTACAGTTGCTAACTTATTAAATAGTTTCATAAATTAATAACTCCTTTGATATGTATTATTGTGCTTACATGTTAAGTGTAATCCATTAATTTTGCGTCAATATTTTAATAATGTAAATTTTCTGTAAAACAGTAGTTATACAAGCACTTATATCCACAGTTTTAGAGCTATTTTTTATAATAAAAAGGTTAGCTATTTTATAACTTAGTAGTTTCAGTCATAAAATAGCTAACCTATATTTCAGTTGAATTATCAACCTATGTTAAATTTGTTTATCTTTACCTAACTTATGATAGCCTTTTAAGAAAAAGAACATCGTCATGAATAATAAGAATACTATACCTATTACTACTGAGACTACTGTTTCTTTATTAAATAGCATACCTATCAATACGACAATAAAGAATGCCATTGTAATATAGTTAGTAAAAGCCCCACCTGGCATTTTGAATGGATGCCCTTCTATTTCTTCAGGATGATTTTTTCTAAACCTTAAGTGACTAATTAAAATCATAAACCAAGGCACCATGCCTGGTAATATAGATGCACTATAAACATATACAAATATACTATCTGCACCTTTAATAAATAATGGTAAAATAACGTTCAATAATGCACCGATTAAAATACCTAATGCAATTGCAATTACAGTCCAGACTGGCACACCATTTTTCATAACTTTACCAAAGAATTTAGGTAGCATACCTTTTTGAGATAAATTCAATGTCATACGACTTGCACTAAATATACCTGAGTTACAGCCAGACATTGCCGCAGTAAGTACAACAAAGTTTATTAGTCCAGCGACAAATGTAATACCAACTTTTGCAAATGTAGCAACAAATGGACTACCAATGTTACCTAATTGATCCCAAGGATAAACTGTAACAATTACAAAAATAGCTCCAATATAGAAAATTAATATACGCCAAATGACGCCATTAACTGCACTTTTTATATTTTTTTGTGGGTCTTTTGTTTCTCCGGCAGTGATTCCAATTAACTCTACACCTTGATATGAACCAATTACAATAGATAGTGCAAAGAAGAACCCTAACCAACCATTAGGCATAAAACCACCGTGAGCCCATAAATTAGAAAGTCCAATTGCCTCTCCTCCATTACCTAACCCGAAGAAGATAATTCCAAAACCAGCAATTATCATTAAGATAATCGTTACGATTTTGATCATTGCAAACCAGAATTCAAATTCACCAAAAGCTTTAACTGACACAAGATTTGCACAAGCCAATAATACTACTACAATAACGCCTGGTATCCATTGCGGTAAATCAGGAAACCAATAATTCATATATTCTCCAACAGCTATTACTTCACTCATACCAACAACTACCCATTGGAAAATATTGCTCCAGGCTGTTAAATAACCAGCTACTGGATGTATGTAATCACTTGCAAAGTTAGCAAAGGAACCAGAAGTTGGGTGTAAATAAACCATCTCTCCCATTGCTCTCATTACTAAAAATATAAATATACCTGCAATTAAATATGCAAATATAACTGAAGGACCTGTCCATTTTATAGTGCTTGTAGCTCCTAAAAACAGTCCGACTCCAATTGTTCCACCAAGTGCAATCATTCTCATCTGACGCGCACCTAGTCCCCTCTGTAACTCATTGTTCTCATTCATAATTCAAACCCCATCTCTTTCGATTATAAATAAAGATGAAACACTTATCATGTCGCCATTATACTATAAAATCTAAAAATTGGAACAATTATTTTCGATTTATGTAAGGGCTTACATTTCCGTTATTAATTGTATTTTATTTCGTCAAAAAAAGCAAAGTAATTTTATGAATTTCACTGTTTTTGATTTTTCAAATGTCATCACGATTTATTTAAAGTGATTCACAGTGGAACATACCTACTTCAAATATAATTCATAAAATTTATTATGGAGATATTGTGAATTTATTCACAAATACTGATTGTCATAGTATACTTGTCCTAATCTATCGAAAGTGAGGATACGTAATTGAATGAGAAAAACATTAAATGGGATAAAGTCTTCTATGGTAAGGCGTGGATTGATCATGTAGTTGATACGATTAGAACCAAGGATGTACTTCAAAGTTTTTACTTTAAACGTTATTTATTACGTGCAACCATGGGCGGCTTTATATTAGGTATTATTACTGTATTCATATTGTTGATTAAAGCTTCTCTTGGAAGCGATGTGCCCTACTGGTGTTACAAATTTAGTTTCATCCGTTGCCTTTAGTTTTGCATTAGTGCTAATACTATTCACCAATTCAGAATTATTAACAAGTAATTTTATGTATTTCACTGTTGGATTGTATTATCGTGTTATTAGCCCTATGCGTGTCTTAAAAATTTTCACCTTATGCTTTATAGGAAACGTGGCAGGAGGATTAATATTTTTCACACTCACACGACATTCAGATATTATGTCTCCGGAGATGTTCATACAGCTTGAAATTACAATAGAGCATAAACTATTTGCCGCAGGATTTTTAGCAATTTTAATCAAAGGGATATTCGCGAATTTTTTTATCAATATTTCATTAGTTATCGCCATGCAAATTGATGACATTCTAGCTAAAATGTTTGTCATGATGTTTGGCGTATCCATATTCGCCTTTATGGGTTATGAACATGTCGTTTATAATTCTGTATTATTTGTTGGTGGACTCGTTTATCAAAGTGATTTATTGGCAGTTATTCCTACATTAATCAATTTACTTGGTGCTGCAATTGGAAACTATATTGGCGGGGGTTTGATCATCGGATTGTTTTACGCATATTTAAATGATCATCATCAATATGACGGGCAAAGGTTGCATTAATTTTGTGACGTTCTATATTTCAAACTTTCTATGGTATAATTTTCATTAGATTTTATTACAAAGGAGTTCAACATGAATAAAATTTTACTTAAAAAAACAATTACAGTTTCTCTTATCTTTGGTGTGTTATTTTTCTTATTAAATTATGTTACTGGTTCAGATAGTTCAATTGGACAATTAATTTTAAAAAGTCTACTTGTAATTGTAGTATTTGCTATATTATATTATGTCTTATTTTCTATTGTTGATTCACCAGAACGAAAATATAAATTTGGTATCACGATTCCAATCGCATTGTTATTAGCTATTATCATATGTGCTTTAATATCTACTATAAAAGTTGGTATTATTGTCGGTTTAATTGTTGGTATCATCGCCGGTTATGTTTGGGAATATATAGAAAAAAATAAAAATGGTGGTGACAAATCATGAGTATGATTATAGGCGTTATTGTAATTATTTTACTGATTGTAAGTTTGATTCCTAATTTAAAAGCAGTAAAAGCCTCTAAAGAAACTGGGGAAAAAAATACGCGTTTTGCAATCATGGTAGGTATAGATTCAATACTACTTGTCCTCGTTGTAGCAACATTGATTTTCCAACTTTTATAATTAACAATGTTTATATTAAATATAAGCTAACATATATAATGCAGTTGAGTTCGCAACAGTGCTTTGTTTGCGTGCTAAAGGGATCCTCCATATGGAAGCTCCCTTTTTATATTTAAAATCAGGTCCAAATTTACAATTTATCTTGAAGCACAAAATAATATATTAAACTAGCGCCTAACAAATAAACCACCGTTCCTACCATAAATGATCTAAATTGTATTTTAAAAGGTATTTTTTTATTAAAAATCGGACCTAATACCAAATTACTTATCGCCAATACAATGGGTCCACCCAAGAAAAATAAAATTAAATATCCACTCATTTAATTAGCCTCTATTTTTCTCAAAGTACGTCGTAATGATTTCTTCACCGGTTAAATCTTTTCCAGTAAATGCCACTTCGCTAAAATCTTGTTTTTCTGTCATTGTATTTGTATTGACGATAACATCTAAACCAGCTAAAACTGCGGCAGTTGCACCATTAACTGAGTCTTCGATTGCTAAACAATTTCCAGGATTGTAATTCAGTTTTTGAACAGCAGTGAGGTATGGCTCAGGGCTTGGTTTAACCGCTTCAACATCTTCTCTACCTACAACGATATCGATATAATTGCTTAATCCTAGACTTTCAAAAGCTGGTTTGATGTCAGCTCTATAGCTACTCGTCGCAATCGCCATGGGTATATGACATTTTTTGCAATAGTCCATTAACTGTTTCATTGCATCAATGATTGGCAAATCAACGCTTGTGCTACTATGTTCGACATAAATTTCATGCTTATTTTCTTTACCTAATTGACTTTCTAAATAATGATGTAAATCCGTCGCGACTCCGCCAATAGATTGACGATAAAAATCCAATGTTATTTCAGTTAAATTATGTTTTTTCAAGTGCTTATTAATGATTTCAAATAGATGCCTTTCTGTATCAATAATCGTGCCATCAAAATCAAATATGACTGCTCTATACATAATATATCCTCCTCTGTCCACTTGTTGTTTCGTTAAATTATATTAATGCTAGCTTATCATATTTTAAAATCGAAATATGTAGTTTAGATTTTAAAATGGTAATATAGAAATTGAGGCTGAGACATGTGATATGTCCCAGCCTCATTATTTATGCTTCTAGTGTTATTACCGTTTATTCCAATATTTTGCTAAAATTGGTCCGGTAATATTGTGTACCAAACTAAATACTGCCCCAGGCACTGCCGATAAAGGACTAAAGTGTACAGTAGCTAATGTTACTGCTAACCCTGAATTCTGCATACCAACTTCAATCGAAACAGCTTTTTTATCAGCGCGTTCCAGTTTAAATATATTTGCTAATGTATATCCTAATACATAACCAACAATGTTATGTAGTATGACTACTGCAAAAATGAGCAATCCTGTTTCTAGTATTTGTGATTTACTCCCACCTACTACAGAAGCGAGTATCAGTGAAATAGCAATTACAGAAACGATTGGCAATGCAGTTGCAGTCTTATCAGCGAATTTTTTAAATACTTTTTGTAATATAAAACCAATCGCAATAGGAATAAGTATCACTTGCACTACTGACCAAAACATACTCATAAATGAAACTTGTAACCATTCATGTGCGAATAAATAAATTAATGCTGGCGTTAAGAACGGAGCAAGTAACGTAGAGACGCTTGTAATAGCTACAGACAACGCAACATTCGCATTTGCTAAATAACTCATAACGTTACTTGATGTTCCCCCTGGACAACACCCAACTAATATCACACCAATTGCAATTTCTGGTGGTAATTGAAATAATTTAGCAATTAAAAAAGCCGCTAAAGGCATGATTGTGTATTGCAAAATCACACCAATTATTACGCACTTTGGCGATTGAAATACAATCTTAAAATCTTTCGGGTCAATGGTCAATCCCATCCCTAACATTACGATACCAAGTAAATATGGCACCCAACCACTTAACGTAGCTAACTGAGTTGGAAAAATAAAGCCAATTATTGCGGCGATTAACATCCATATCAAGAATGTGTTTGTTGCAAACTTACTCACTTTTGATAACATCTCTAAACACTTCCTCTATGTATTAATAATGAAAAATGTATCATACTTTAAACAGCTATACAACTGAATTTTCAAAATATTCCAACTTTTTAAAACCCAAAAATTTAACTTCAAAAATAATTTTCAACTTCGTTCTAAAGACCTAGTGTCAACATTTTAAAAGAGTGGTACAATTTAATAGAAATAAAAACTTGTATAATTTTAAGTGTAAAGAATATTATGATTAATATCCATATGACACTTTATATAGATATGGAGGTATAATATGTTTTTAGATAGAACGGAAACTTTTGTGTTAAATATAGGTGGACTTAACAAACGTGCCACACGTAAAAATTTAACTAAATTATGTAAGCAAATTAATTTTTGCAACTCATTCAAGTTTTCAATTTTTAAAGAAAATAACTTGTATGCATTAAAGGTCAACTTACCAAAATACCAGTTACCATATATTATTAGTTTTCTGAGCTTCCATAATTATTTAATTTATCAAATTATAGAAAGTAATCATTCTGAAAAATTATTAGATCTTGATCATTTATTGTTATCTTCTAAACGTTTTGAACTAACTATCGATGGACTTTACGACGCTTTTGTTAAAGACAAAGTCATTGATATTTTGAACTTAATCAATCAAACGGAGCATATTACATATACCTTCAATAGAGATAAAATAAATGTTTCTTGTTCTCCTAAAGTTTTCGCAAAACTCATCCAAATGATTGCTACTCATAACATTGATGTACTTGGTGCAATATATCAACCAAGATTAATGAATAAAGCTAGAATTTCGTAATTCGTTTATATAATAAAGCACAGCCCATGGAACGATTCCATACGGGCTGTGCTTATTTTTTATTATCTATTTAATCTTACTCTTCCTCGTTAACGATGTTTTCAAAGGCTTCTCTTACTTGTGGTACTGACATACCAACAACGACTTGGACATTTTTACCACTTTTAACTAATCCATGTGCCATTTGATTATGTGTGAAATAACCACTATCTTCTACTTTATCTATATCATTCACTGTTAATCTTAAGCGTGTCGTACAATTTGTTACGTCCTTGATATTTTCTTTACCACCAAGGCCTTCTAAATAATAATTTGCTTTATCTTCGTATTCATTACCAGTAGATGTTGCGTTTCCTTTGTCATCACTGCCTTTTTTACTCTTATAATCATGTTTACTATACAACTTCACGTCTTCTTCATCTTTCTTACGACCAGGAAGTGGAATATTGAATTTTAAAATTAAGAATCTGAATAAGAAGTAATAAATAGCTGTAAATACAAGACCAATAATGATTTGAATTACATATGTTAACCAATGATTTTGTGCTAAAGGTATCCAATTGGTAGCAAAGAAGTCTAATAGACCGCCACCAAAGTTACCTACGAGGCCAAATCCATACATCAGTGTATCCATTGTTGCGGCTAATAGTGCGTGCAATACAAATAAATAAGGTGCAATAAACAAGAATGTAAATTCTAATGGTTCTGTAATACCTACAACTACAGCAGTTAATGTAGTCGGGATAAGTAACGCTGCAATTTTTTTCTTATTCTCTTTAGGTGTAGTTGAATACATTGCTAATGCAATACCTATCGAACCAAATACTTTACCATTACCTTGTAACATAAATCCATAAGGGAATTGTTCTTTCAATGACTTCGTACTCGTAGCAAATTCATTTACATGCGCAAACCACTCTGCTTTTAATCCGTGGTTTACCACTACTGGACCTACTTCAATTGGTGCATATATAAAGTGATGTAAACCTGTTGGAATAAGTACTCTTTCTAAGAAGTGATATAGCCATACCCCAATGTAACCCGATCCTATGATAAATCCTTGTAATGAAGAAATACCACCTTGAATCGTCGGCCAAACAATACATGTTATCAATGCAATCGGCAACATAACAATAAACGAAATCGTTACTACAAATGTTAATCCTTGGAACACACCTAGCATTTCAGGCAGTTTCTTACTGTAGAACCTATTATGTATCCATGTCACAATACTAGAAATTATAATACCACCTAAAATATTGGTATCTAACGTTTCAATCCCAGCAATTGCTTTGAGTCCAGTAACATTCTCGACTCCTTTTTCAAAATTAGCCCCAAATGTATGTGGCCATTGTGTAAGAATAGCGTTAATAAATGTATTAAACATGAGATAGCCCATTAACGCCGCTAGTGCAGCATGACCAGGTGCTTTTTTAGCTAAAGAAAGTGGCAATCCGACAGCAAATACAATTTCCATATGATCGAATATTACCCAACCACCAGATTCTATTACGGACCATATTCTAAACCAAGTCGTCCCATCTTCTGCAATACTTCCCATTATTGCCGGATTTTTAAATAATGTAGCAAACCCTAAGACAATACCGAAGAAAGCAAACATCAGCACTGGAACTATCATCGCACTCCCAAATCGTTTAATTGCGTTCATAAAAATATACCCCCAAGTTCTATTAAATTTAGATAACTTACATTCAAATACTTATATGTAAACTTATCATTTTTTAGATACGTCTGTTTCAAATCTTATCTCAATACTAAAGGAAACGCTTACATATAAGCAATGGTTTGACTATATTACGAATAGTTTTGTATAATCAGATTATATTTCCAAAAGTTGAAAATATTTTCATGAAGTGCGAGGTTATCATATTGTTTTTAGATGAACGCGTTAATAATAACTTTAATAAATTAAATGAGAATGACTTACATATTGCTCATTTTATCAATACACATACGACAAAATGTAAAACAATGAAAATTCAAGACTTAGCAGAATATACACATGCTTCAAATGCAACTATTCATCGTTTTACACGTAAATTAGGTTTTGATGGTTATAGTGACTTTAAATCTTATTTAAAGTTTGAAACTGAAAAATCTCATAATCTCCCTTCAGACTCTATCGAAGGTTTTAAACAAGACGTCGAAAATACTTTTACATATTTAGAACGCATTGATTATAATCTTGTCACTGATAAAATCAATGAAGCAGAGACCGTCTATTTGTATGGGACAGGCGTCGCGCAAATGAATGTCGCCCAAGAAGCGCAACGTATTTTGTTAACAATTCATAAAAATATTATTGTTTTACATGATGTACACGAATTTAAAATGGTCCTTAATAGAACAACACCTACAGATATTTTCTTCATTATTTCTCTTTCTGGTGAATCTCATCAATTAACAGATATCACCAGCTTATTACAGTTACGTCAAAAGTATTTTTTCTCCATAACTACTTTAAATGATAATACACTTGCTCAAAAAGCTGATTATAATATTTATGTCTCTAGCAACACTTTTTATCTTGTTGACGGTATAGATTATTCAAGCTTTATAAGTTATCACATATTTTTCGAAACATTATTGCGTAAGTTTAACGAGCGCATAGAAAAAGGTGAAATTATTTCTTAATAATTCACAAACTTTATGCTGAGCTTATTACTATTGCAATACAACTAAGCATCTCTAAGTTCAAATATCAGTACACCACACCATTAACATCTACTTATGGCGTGGTGTTATTTTAATTTGTTCTACGGTATTTTCAACCTAATTTCATACGAGACGCCTGAGAGGAACAGCATGAACCGAAGACTATATACAAGCTGAGACCATGCCCTAGGCAAGCGAGTATGAAATATATATTGTACAGTAGAAGTTATACTTGGGCGAAAGCGCACAAAAAAACTGCCAACAAAGCGACAACTTTGCTAACAGTTTATATTCACAACATCTCATTACATGTTAAAGGTCTGATTCAAATTCTTCCAATACCACTTGTAATTTATCAAATAATATTTCAAAACCATGCGCAGTAGAATCATGATATTCTTTTTTCTTCTGCTTATATTCCAGTGTTGTATATCTACGTTCTTTTGGCACAAAAGCTTTATAATTAAAAATCATTTGTGTGATGCCCGCTTCTCTTTCGAATATTTCAATTTCAATTGTATCTTCAGAATCACTTAACTCTGGCATACCAATTGTCATGACGATATATTCATACGGTGTTAACGTAATAAAAGAACCTTTTACTACATTTTCTTTCCCTTTACGAACGTCAACTATTTCATAACTTCCATTTTGTTCAGCGTTAATATGAATTGATTTATTTGTTCTATCTGTTGTCATAAACCATTGTTTAAGAAAACGTTGATCTGTCCATGCTTGATATAATAATTCTGGTTCAACTTTAAATAGTCGTTCAAGTCGAATCTCAACGTATTCATTTTCAACATTATATTTACCCACGATTGTTCACCTACTTTCACTCTTAATTCTATTCTAACCTATTCTACAAGACTTCTAAACAATAATCATATGAATCATAAAATGTTCTAGTCTTTACTTTAAAACGATCAACTTCTATATTTTATCGTCAATAGTCAGTAAACGTCAAAATTTTAAACGTCACTTCCGTAAAAACATGTATTTAAGAACTTTTTATAAAATTACATTATATTCCAACATAATAAAAAGGGAGGTTCATCAGATACAAACAATGCACTGATTCTCCTTCCCTTTTAACCCCTTATTTTTTATTTAATCTTGGTAAGTTAAAGAAGATTGCAATCAAACCACAAACTCCTAAAATCATAGGATAAATAGAGTAAGGTAATAACTCAAATGGAGATATAGATGCCACACCTGCTGCCGCAATTAACTGTGGACTATAAGGTAAGAGTCCTTGGAAACAACTCGCAAACATATCCAAAATACTTGCAGATTTTCTTGGGTCTACATCGTATTCTTCCGAAATTTCTTTTGCTAGTGGACCAGCCATCAATATCGATATCGTATTATTCGCTGTTGAAATATCCGCCGCACTGACTAACCCAGCTATACCTAATTCTGCGCCACGTTTTGATTTCACTCTATTACGAACAAAGTGAAGTAACCATGTAATACCGCCGTTATGTTGAATAAGTGCTACAAGACCTCCGATAAGTAAGGCAATCATCGCTATATCTTCCATACCAATAATACCTTTTGAAATAGATCCTAATAATCCCGTCCAACCAAATGATCCATCTATAAGGCCAATTACTGCTGATAATGCGATACCACCTATAAGTACAATAATCACATTAATACCAATTAATGCTAATATCAGTACCATTAAATAAGGTAAGACTTTGATAATGTTATAGTCATAACTTTTAGTTGCATCAATTTGTGCTCCATTTGTTAAAAACCACAAAGCTATAATCGTAAATATAGCACCTGGCAACACAATTTTAATATTCACTTTAAATTTATCACTCATTTTTGTTTTTTGAGTACGTACAGTCGCGATTGTTGTATCTGAAATCATTGATAAATTATCACCAAACATTGCACCACCTACAACCGTAGCCATCGTAATAGCTGCTGAGACATCAGTTGCTTGACTCAATCCAAATCCAACAGGCGCTATTGTTGCTACTGTACCTACAGAGGTACCCATTGAAAGCGAAACAAACATACAAATAATAAATAAGCCTACGATAATTAAATTTTCTGGAATAAGTGACAATCCTAAATTAACTGTAGATTGCACGCCACCCATGTCTTCAGTAGTTTGAGAGAAGGCTCCGACCAGTATAAAGATGAGCATCATTAAAATAATATTTGAATGACCCGCGCCTTTTGTGAAGACTTCCACTTTTTTATGAAACGTTTCTTTTCTATTTAAAATCAAAGCTACAATAGATGCTACTAAAATTGCTACATTTAAAGGCATTGTTGAAAAATCACCTGTACCAATACCTACACCTAAAAATAAGCCTACAAATACGAGCAATGGAATCAATGCCCAAGCGTTACCTTTCTTTGTCTTCTCCATACAAAACCAACTTTCTATAAGGGTAAAAGCGTGAAATTTACTCATCGCTATTTCTTTGTGTTTCCTTTTTGAAAATAAAAAAACTCTTTTCTATTGAAGAAAAGAGTAAACGTTGTGTTTTCATTCTTATCTTCTAGCATACATTTATGCTACTGGAATTGGCACACGCATCATCATGTTGCCGAAGTATCGACGGGCCAGTCCCTCCACTTCTCTAGATAAGTTATTAAATTGTTCTATTACAGTACATTTTCAACTGTAATCCGTCAAATACTGATTTAGCTTAATACGTTAAAGCACGTTTGTCAACATTACTTTGCAATCATACGCTATATACAAAAAGTGCGACACCTTATTCAATAGGTCGCACAATCGTAAATGTTTCTCCTAACGACGCATAGTCATTGCCGGCTAAGCGCGAGACAGCCGCTAATGCCTGAGCATCAATTTTACTATCTTCAAAGTATACATCATCATCGATATGGAACATAACGACTTCACCAATAATTAAATCAGAACCTTCTTGTGGATCGCCCAATGGAATAATTCTGTTTAATTTACATTCCATGCGGACTTTTGCTTGTTGTATCCCTGGGACAGAAACAAGTTCTGAATCAATACATGTTAAATTTGTTCTTTCTAGCTCATTACGCTTACGCTCTATTGGTGTCGCCGTTTTATTAACTTCTTCAACAATTGTTTCATCAGTAATATGAACGACAAATTCTTCGGTTTCTTCGATATTTACTGAGGTATCTTTTCGTTCACCTTCTGAACGGACCGTAGAAATCATAATCATTGGCGGTGCGCTATTCACTATATTAAAGAAACTGAATGGCGCCGCATTTAAATGACCTGATTTATCTTGAGAAGTAACAAATGCAATCGGTCTTGGAATTATACTCCCACTCAATAATTTATAATTTTGTTTTTTAGAGAGTGTATCTGCTTTAAATTGTTTCATATTTTATTACCATACCCTTCAAAAAATAAAAGCTAGATAATCTATAAGAGATTACTAACTTTTGATATCATTAGTCTAACTGAGTTCCGCCTGTTACACCATAAACTTGCCCAGTCGTATAACTCGACTCTTCAGCAGACTAAATGTACATATACTCCTGAAAGTTCAACAGGTTGCCCTGCTCTACCTAACACTTCTTTTTGACCAAATGTAGGTATCTTCGATTGTGGTTGTCCGCCAGATATTTGTAGGGGTGACCAAAATGGCCCAGGTGCTACACAATTCACACGAATACCTTTGGCACCTAATTCTTCTGATAAACTTTTAGTTAATGAAATGATTGCTGCTTTTGAGGCTGCATAATCATGTAGGATAGGACTTGGATTATACCCTTGCACGGATGATGTTGTCGTAATTGTAGCACCCGGTTGTAAATAATCTAGTGCTTTTTGAACTGTCCAAAATATAGGATAAACGTTTGTTTCAAATGTTTCAGTAAATGAAGCTGTATCGAAACTTTTTAAATCATCTCTGTATTGTTGGTGTCCTGCTACAAGGGTTACATTATCTAAACCACCTAATTCATTATAAGCTTGCTCAACTAAATCATAGTTAAATTGTTCATTTCGGAGATCTCCTGGTATTAAAACAGCTTTTCTACCTGCTAATTCAATCACTTCTTGTACTTCTTCGGCGTCTGCTTGTTCTTCAGGAAGATAATTTATCGCTACATCTGCGCCTTCTTTCGCATACGCTATAGCAGCAACTCTTCCAATGGCAGAATCTCCACCCGTCACTAACATTTTATAATCTGTTAATCTACCATAACCAATATATGAAGTTTCCCCACAATCTGGTTTAGGTTCTAATTCTTTTTGTAAACCAGGAAGCGTTTGTTCTTGTTTTGGAAAATCTTCATTTGAAAATTTTGTTCTTGGATCTTGGGCTGCCATAATACAACACTCCTTAAATAATTATTATATCTATACATTACCCAAATTTTATAGGAGTTAATACATATACAAAGTGTTTAACAACTTATACTTCGTTCAATAATTTTTGAACAAATGTAACAAAATACTCAGGCACTTTTTCTAGAATACGTTCATCTGGGTCATACTTAGGGTGATGTAAATCATATTCACTATTCGACCCAATGAATGCAAAGACACTTGGATATTTATTTGCAAAACCAGAAAAGTCTTCGCCAATTGTTAAAGGTTTATCCATAACTTCTACATTATATCCAACTTGTTTGGCTACTTCGATAGCGTCATTCGTTAATTTTTCATCGTTTTTAACGGCACCTGGTAAACGATGATATAGTGTTTCTATTTCGACATCAAAGGCTTCTGCAAGTCCACTTCCAATTGCTCTAAGTCGTTCTTCAATATAAACACGTTTATCTTCATCAAAGCTTCTCACAGTACCTTGGACGTACGCTTGATCAGCAATAACATTCCATGTATTGCCACTAGATACTTCACCTATAGTTACGACTGCGCTATCAAAAGCAGATAAATTTCTACTTACAATCGATTGAACACTATTAATTAATTGTCCTAGAACGATGACAGGGTCGTTACCCTGTTCTGGTTTAGCGACATGCGCACCTGTACCTTTTATTTTAAATTCAAAACGGTCTACAGACGATGTAATTACACCCGACTTCACTGCAAATTCACCCACATCTAACGACGGATAATTGTGATAGCCTAATACAGCTTTTGCGCCATCAATCGCTCCTGATTCAGTGATATGTAGTGCCCCATAACCCAGTTCTTCTGCAGGTTGAAAAATAATACGGACACGTCCTTTTAATTGGCTTTCAATATCTTTAAGTCTTGTTGCTACCGCTAATATACTGGCCATGTGTATATCATGTCCACATGCATGCATCACACCTTCATTCGTTGAAGTGAATTCATGTACCACTTGCTCATGGATAGGCAAAGCATCAATGTCTGTTCTTACAGCCACGAATGTTTCACCTTGTCCCACTTCAGCAACTAAACCAGTCTCTAGTGGTAAATCAATTATTTTAATATCATACGCTTCTAATATTCGTTTCAATCTTTTTGTCGTCTCATATTCAGCATCTGAAAGTTCAGGGTATTGATGTAATGTTCTTCTCCAATTCACATAATCTTCATATTGTGGCATTATATGTCACGTCCTTTCTTATTAATAAAACGGTAAATCATGTAATAACTTATTGTTACAACAACGACGCCTAAGGCAAGGTTATTCGTAATTAAAATAATTACTACGGTAGAAATAATTAAAATGCTATTTAACAAGGGTGCTTTGCGAATAAATGGCAACGTTCGTCTATCAAACGTACCAAGTGAAATCGTGATTAACACAGTGGCTAACACGGCCATAGGTATGCGTCCGATAATCTCTCCAAAAATAAATAAACATATCAATAAAAAGCTGCCTGTGATGAAAGTCGACAACCTTGAATTCGCACCCATTGCTACGTTAAAGCGCGATTGCCCAACAAGTGCACTACCGCCAAACCCTCCAAACAAGCCAACGATAAAGTTCGCGATGCCTTGACCAATAGATTCCTTATTCTTATCACTGGT
>NZ_JBEUUJ010000002.1:0-49051 GCF_046721335.1 Staphylococcus sp. 2S1
TTGTCAGAACAAAAAGTCATCACTTCTTTAATATGTCATGCGCCCATTGCTTTAACGTCTGCTAGACTCAGAATTGATGATAAAGGTAAACCGTATAATTATGACAAATCATTATACGAAGGCGCCCATATAACTACAGTACCTAAAATAGGTGAGTTGTTCATGTTAATATCTGGGTACCCTAAAATAAAAAATAAAAAGACGCGGTTACACTATTACGTAGATAAAAAGTTAATTTCCTATAATTTCAATGTTAAAACAACAAAAAACTTTACAAAATCGCTTGTTGTATATGATAAAACCAGAAAATTATTAACTGGTAATGGACCACAAGCTATAGATGATCAAACAGATAAACTGAAGGAAATTTTACCTAAATAATTAAAAGACCAGGTTTAGGAGTGGAAAAATGAAGAAAAGAGAAGTCAGCATGACAGAATTATTTTTCGATTTAATATTTGTTTATATTTTATCTACTATTAATCAGACTGCAGAAGGCATTTCACATAATTTAATGTCTTTAGAAGAACTAGGAAAAAGCTTCATGCTTTTTCTCGTCTTTTTCTCTATATGGGTTTACCGTACACTTTTAGTTAATAGGTTCTTCAATCAAAAATGGTATCAATACATCTTTGTGTTTATAGATATGTATTTAATCGTTATATTGTCTAAAGCTATAAATAGCGATTTTCAACAAACATTTCTTCCATTTGTTTTAATGTCAGCCTTGGTATATCTAAGTATTTTTATACAATACTTCATTAATTATAAATTTACCAATGCGAAAGTAGATATGAAATTGGTTAAAGTTTATATGATTGGTTTATTATTAACAATTATTCTTTCTATAATATCTATAATGTTGCCATCACCGATTAATTTTAGGGTGTATTTTATAGGAATTTTTATCGTAGCAGTCTTTCCGCTACTCTTTTATAAGACTTCATATCGTAACCCTATATTCTTTAACCATTTGACTGAACGATTAAGCTTATTAGTGATTTTATTATTTGGTGAAGGCCTAGTTTTATTAATACAAAATATTGAATTGACCCGCTTAAATATTTTATATGCATTATGTTTCGCCTTTATTACGTGTTTATTTGTTATATATGTTCATCACTATAAATCAACAGATAAAAACACAACAAACAAAACAGGATTCACAACAATTTATGTACATTTATTATTAATATTTTCATTAGATATGATGTTTTTAATTATGAATAAACTGTTATCTCATGAACATCTGAATACATCTGAAATATATGGATTCATACTATTCTTAGTTTTATTTATAGTCAGTATATTAACAAATATAGGCTTACATAAGGAGAAAGCATAAATTGCTCTTTACACTTTTCTTTTTATAGTTCTTTAACTTTATAGAAAAAAATTACGCGTGAGATATTATATTAAAATAAACTGCAAAAATCCTTCAGTTATAGCTGAAGGATTTTTACAATTTATTAGAGAAACTTTATGCAATAGAAAATGATATCCTCAATTTTATATTGAGAGATTTTGTATCACAAACAATCGTTTTAAAATTTGTATGAATTAAAGTCTTTAAATTAAAAATACCCCATAAATGAATGTGGAGTATTAAAATGAATTATCTTTCGTAGGTTTTATTCTAAATTAGCATGATTTTGTTGCATTGCTTCTTCATCAACTTTTAACTCAGTTATTAAGTCTAAAACAATACTATCTAAAAACACTTGTGATGCTTGTTCAAACAGGCTACCTAAGGGCTGTGCTGAACCTTCAGCATCATATTTCGTCCCTGCCGGTAATTCAATCACTGCATTTGCAAGTTCACCTATCGCTGAAGCCGGATTTGTCGACAATAATACAACTTCTGCACCTACAGCTTTAGCTTTATCTGCTAATAATCTTAAATGCTCTGTCGAACCTGACCCAGAGATAATAACAAACAAATCATTTTCAGTAATAGACGGGGTCGTAGACTCACCCACAACATGCGCGTATTTGCCTAATTGATTTAAACGCATTGCAAAACTATTTGCTACAAAACCAGAGCGACCTTTTCCCGCAACAAATATTTGATTCGCTTCAATCACTTGTGTTAAAAACGTTTTTGCTTCACTATCTTTAACGTGTGATAGTGTATGGTCTAATTCATCTAATATTAAGCGATAATTTGTAATTTCAGTCATATTATCTGCCTTCAATCGCATCTCTACATTGTTTAGCGGCTTCAACTGGATCGTCTGCGTTAGCAATACCACCACCAACTACAACCAAGTCTGGTTCTTCTGCTACAACTTCTTTAATTGTATCTGGTTTAATACCACCAATAACAGCTACTTTAGAATTAGAAATAACTGATTTAACTTTACGTAAACTTTCTAAAGGAGATTGACCTTCAGCTTGTAAGTCATAACCAGTATGCACAGCGATATAGTCTGCGCCTAAATCGTCTAATTCTTTAGCACGTTTTTCTAAATCTTGGACTGCAATCATATCTACTAACAGTTCTTTACCACTTTTATGTGCTTCTTCAACTGCCGCTTTAATTGATGCATCTTCAGCAACACCTAAAATTGTTATTACGTCTGCACCAAATTTAACTGCTTGGCTTACTTCATAGTCTGCAAGCATCCATAATTTTTAAGTCTGCAAGTACTTTTACGCCTTCTATATTATCATTTAAATGTTGAACCGCTGGTAAACCTTCATTAATAACGATTGGTGTACCAATTTCTACGATATCTACATAATCTTTAACTTTATTCGCAAGTTTTGTCGCTTCCTCTTTATTCAATAAATCAATTGCTAGTTGTAATTCCATATGTTATTACCTCCTATATATTATGTATTCATTATGGTATAATAAATTCGAAAATACAATACTGACAAATATGTCACTGAGGAGAAGAAATTGTTAATAGAATACAATAATAAATTATTTTACACTTCTAAAGATTTAGCTTTATCAGTAATTGGTGGTAGGTGGAAAATCCCTATTATTTACCATTTATTACAATCAGAAGTACTTAGGTTGAGTGAATTAGAAAAAAAATTACCAGATATTAATCAAAGAATGTTAATTAGACAATTAAGAGAGCTTGAAAAGGATATGATAATAAAAAGAACTATATATCCAGTAGTCCCTCCAAAAGTTGAATATCGATTAACTAGTGTTGGTTTGTCTCTCGACAATGTGGTCTATGGTATTTGTGAATGGGGAGATGAATATTTGAAATTAATTAACAATGAAAATTAGTTAATTTTTTTAAAAGAAGAAAAATTGAACCGAACTTTATATAATCTCTTTCAGGAATATTGATATGTTTTTATATGGACTAGTAGATCGATATAAATAGAGAACGACTCAAAGACATAGAAATACGCTCTAAACATACAAAATATTTTTTCTGATATTAATAGTGTATATAGGGTCATTAGATTCTATATTTAAAAAAGCGAAGTATAATTAATAATTATACTTCGCTTTAAGTTAATCTTAATAATGATTACTTATATTTTTGTCAAACCATGCTTTTGCAAGCAGTTTAACTGCTGCTTTTATTTGTTCTATGGACAGTACTGCAAAGCCAAGGAGGACGGTTTGGCCATCATTTTCCCCGTATTCAGAAACAGAATTTACTTTTATACCAAATTTTGTCTGCTTGATCAATAGCCTCTTGTTCCGTCATACCATTATTTAAACGTAGGGTTAAATGCAAACCAGAGTCTTGGCCTATAACTTCAACACTTTCTGGGAAATATTTTGAAATAGCTGTAATTAAAACATCTCTTTTTTTCGATAAACCACTTTCATTTTTTGAATATGTTTTTCCCAATGTCCTCTATTTAAAAATTCTTTTAAGATATTTTGGTCTATGCGAGAGACTGTTTGAGCATAAAAGAAAAAGTCTTCTTGATAAATCTTGATTAGAGAAATTGGTAAAACCATATAACTAATACGCAGAGAAGGTAATAGCAATTTGGAGAAAGTACCCATATAAATCACATTTTCTCCGGTATCTAACCCTTGAAGCGCAGGTACTGGTTTACCACTATATCGAAATTCACTATCATAATCATCTTCAATAATATAACGGTCTTTTTGCTCTTTTGCCCATTTCAATATTTGTAAGCGTTTTGAAACCGGCATAATCATACCACTAGGAAACTGATGGGACGGCGTCACAATCGCTACATCTGCATCAGATTTACTTAAATGGGAAACAAGCATACCTTCTGAATCGATTGGAACCAATTCTACTTGATTTGCTTCTTTTTCAAACAACATCATTTTCCTATGATAGCCAGGGTCTTCAACAGCAAATTTGCTCCTTGGTAATAATAGAAAAAGTATCTTCATTAAAGTTTGTGTGCCAGATCCGATAACAATTTGACTTGGATAACATTTTACTCCTCTTGCTTCGTAAATATAATCCGCAATCGCTCTTCGTAAATATAGCTCTCCTTGAGGATGGCCTAACTGTAATATTTGTTTGTTATCACTTTGAAATATTTCATTTATCAACTTTCTATAAAGGTTAAAAGGAAAAGATTCTGTATCAACACCAGTATATGCAAAATCATAGATATAACCATCGTTTTTATTTATTTTTTCCTCCACATACTGGGGATTTTGATGATTTATATTAAAATTCTCTTCCTCAATATCGCAAACATAATATCCTTTTCTAGGAAGTGACTTTAAGTAGCCTTCAGCAACTAATTGTCCATAGGCAGATTCAACAGTATTCTGACTAACGCAAAGATGCTTGGGAAAGTTTTCGTTTTGAAGGCAACTTCATTCCAGGTAATAGACTCCCTTTTTTTATCTCCTGTTTAATATACGAATATAATTGGATATAAATCGGATCTTTGCCTTGAATATCAAAACTCGGTGTTAACTGCAACATTAAATCTGGCCCCCTCTACTAATAAAATACTGGCACTTATAAAAGAGTCAGATATTCACTATAATACCTCAATAGTACAGTTTTTACATCATAGAAATATAAAGCAACAACTATGGAGGGTTAAAATGAATCAACAAAATCAACATATAGGATTTATTATGATTATTAGCGGAGCAACTCTTTGGGGCCTATCGGGTCCTATGATACAGTGGCTTTTTCAACATTCCACCATTTCATCCATAGATTTTCTTGTTTTTCGCTTACTATTAGCTGGAATTTTTCTTCTCTTGTATCTTTCCTTTTCAAAAAAACAAATCTTTGAAATTTGGAAGTACTCAGGTCATAGAATTCAACTCATATTATTTGGCGCTATTGGTATGCTCGGTGCTCAATACTTTTTTATCGAGGCAATCAATGTAAGCAATGCTGTCACGGCTATGTTGTTTCAGTTTTTTGCTCCAATCCTTATTACAATTTATGTATCTATACAAATCAAACAGCTACCGACTGCCAGACAATTTATTTCTATAATTATAGCTTTAATAGGGCTCTATTTTTTAATCACAAATGGTTCATATCAAAACATTCTTCTAACCAAACAGGGTATTATCTTTGGAATTCTTACAATGTTAGGTTTTACATTTTATACTATACAACCGGTTTCTTTAATCAAAAAATGGGGCGTCATTCTTGTGGTTGGATGGGGAATGTTAATCGCAGGTGTACTTTCCTTTTTACTAAATTTAAATTTTAGTATTCAAAGTTTTATTGAAGACTTAACAATCACAACAACTATTATGTTATTGGGTGTGATTATAAGTGGAACTCTTTCATTTCTTCTTTATATCGGAAGTTTAAAGTATTTATCCCCATCTGAAACAAGCATTTTATCCAGTATAGAACCTCTCGTTGCCATTATCATTTCAATTACTTGGTTGAATGAATCCTTTGGATACTATCAACTAGTAGGCGGACTATTTATTATTATAGCTGTCGTTGCTTTAACTACACCGAAAAAAGTAAATATGAAAATTAAACAAATTTTTCAAAAATTTTAAGCTATAAAGTAGTATAAAAAAGACACTTCTTTAAAAGAAGTGTCTTAATCATTTCAAAACATGCTCGTTAACGAACGTTTTATATTCCTGGTTAAATTATTAGTTAGATATAAACGATGGTTATTTAGACAATATTTAATCTAACGTCTGATAGGCATGGATTATATAATTATATTTCTTAACTTTATAAAAATAATAATTGACATAACTATTCGTATTTTGGATGAGTTACTTTTAATAATTCAATAATATCCTCTGCAGGTATTCCCATATTATAAAAAATGTACGCTTTATGTAACTGAAGAACATAGTTCATTTGATAACATTTGTATTTTCTTTATGGATTATTATCTCGTAAAGGAAATAAACAAAGAATAAAAATATTTCTACATTGTCTTTTAATTAAACTTTTCAAATTTAATTTTTGTCTCAATATCGATTTTGAATAGGTCGTTATCAGAACCTAAATGAACATCTTCTGTTATATGATTTTTATGTATTAATTTATTCACTTAATTTATAGTTATAAAGAGATGAATTAAAAAGACTCCTTTTAAATAAGGAGTCTTTTAACTGATATAAAATAACAGTTATCTAAATCAAAAAAATCGGTTTTCAATCACTACTTAAATTTCGATTTCTACCATGGTTTAAGTAGAATATTATAACCTAATTTATTCGTTTCTTAAAATTGCAATATCAATATGTCGTATCACATTTTATTTATTAATATAGCCCTTTTAACTCGTTACTTGTATCAATAAATATATTTTTAACTTGTTGATAATTACTTAAGGCTTCTTTATATGTTTCTCGGCCAATACCTGATTTTTTATAACCACCAAACGGCGCGCCTTCTGGTACTTGGTTATATGTGTTAATCCAAATGCGACCTGTTTTTACAGCTTTCGCAATATTCAACGCACGTGTAATATCTTGAGAGAATACGCCTCCTGCTAAACCATACTCAGAATCATTAGCAATTTTAATTGCTTCTTCGTCATCTTTTACTTTTATAATTGTTAAAACAGGACCAAAAATTTCTTCTTGCGCTAATTTATCAGCATTATCTTTAACAGCGATTAATGTTGGTTCTAGAAAGTAACCACTTTCTAAACCATCGTTAGTAATACGTTTACCTCCTGTGAGAATTTCAGCATTAGATTGTTCTGCATAAGTAATATAAGATTGGATTTTTTCCATCTGTTCTTGGCTTGTTTGACTACCCATTTGTGTGTTTTCATCCAATGGATCGCCTACTTTAATATTTGAAAAGGCTTCTTTTAGACGTGAAATTAACTTACTCTAGTAGTACTTTTTTAAAAATGTCTTTTCAAAATTCATGAGCTGATACATAAATTTTTCAAAATCTTCTCTAACAAAACAACTTAACAAAAGTAACTTTATTTCTTTTGTTAAGTTTATTTTCATTTCTTTTAATAAGCGTTCTCCATTATGCGTCAAACTCACTAATTTAGTACGTTTATCATTCGAATAAACTCGTTGCACATAACCTTTGCTTTCTAACTTCTTAACACGTTTTGATGCGACTGTCTTATAAGTACGTTGCTTATTTGCTAAGTAGTTAATCGATACTTTTTCATTATGCTGAATAAAATACATTGTTTCTATTTGTTCATAAGATAAGTAACGACCTGGTTCCAATTCTTTAACCATGTTAGTAATTGCTTTATTAATATTCGCTGTAGCATCATAGAATTGGTTAATTATTATTTCTAAGTTTCCCTCTTTATGCTCCATATTAACCTTCCTTACTAAACTATCGTTTTTCAACCATCATTTATTTTTTAAAAATTAAATATTACTTATTATAAGCATAATAACTTTATTCCATTACATCACTTTCTTCAGCTTTTTCAGTTGCTTTTCTCATCAGTGGATCAGTAATTGGTTTAAAGATAACACCAATTAATAAAAATCCTATACCAAATAATGAAAGTATCACTAATTTTTTAGTTAAAATTTCAGGTACAGGTCCTCCAACTGCTTCTCTTAAAGCATCTATTGAATAAGAGAAAGGTAAATAAGGGTGAATGACTTGGAAGAACTCTGGTGTAACTTGGATAGGGAAGGTTCCTCCACCACCTGCTATTTGTAGTACAAGGAAGATGATTGCAATTGCTTTCCCTGGATTTCCTAACAATGACACTAAAGTATATACAATTGAAATAAATACAAGTGATGAGAATACTGATATAGCAATAAACCATACAACAGATTCAACTTGCGCTTTCAGTATCACTATATCTCCAATTGATACGATGAGTGCTTGGATAATACCCAACGTGTAGAACAACCCACTCTTTCCTAGATAAATTTCTCTTGTCGTTAGATGTGGCTCTAATGATTTATGTTTATTATCTGTCGTTAATAAACTTACCAGTAATAAAGCTCCTACCCATATTGCTAATGCTGTGTAAAATGGTGTGCTTGCTGAACCGTAGTCTTTCACAGGAAATATGTCTTTTTGATCTATATTAATTGGATTTGCGATTACATTAGCTTGTTTTTTCAAATCATTTTTCAATAGGTCTACCATTTTATCCACTGCATCGTCGTCTTCAATCTCATCAAATAGTTTGTTCGCTTTAGCCAAATCTTTTTCAACATCTG
This sequence comes from Staphylococcus sp. 2S1, assembly GCF_046721335.1. Lineage (NCBI taxonomy): Bacteria > Bacillati > Bacillota > Bacilli > Caryophanales > Staphylococcaceae > Staphylococcus > Staphylococcus sp. 2S1. The sequence goes on from NZ_JBEUUJ010000002.1 coordinate 8,597, forward strand.
GTAATTGATTACGTGCAAAATCTGCCAAATTGTGCAAGCTTTCTTTTGCACGTGGTTGATTTGTATCTAAAATATCTACCAAATTATCATAGCGATTAAACAGTGTAGGTATTGTATTGTTCACAGTTGCTGTTGTATCAGATAATTGTTGTTCTAAACCTGGCAAGTCATTTTCAATAAATGATGCTTGCGTTAGAAACACTTTGTTTAAATTGTGGATAATAATTTTGAGCAATAGACATTGCATCCATATATCTTTGTTCAATGACTGGTAGTGCACTTTGAATCGTCTCAATTCTATCCTTACCAGTAGTTAAAATACTTTCTCCTGAATTTATAACTTGATCAATTGTGTTTAATTTCGATTGAACAGTTGATAGTTTTATATCGCCGTCATCTAATAATGACATCACATCATTAGATACATCTAATAATTTTTGGTTTAGTTCTGACTTAATATAGTTTCTTAAATCATCTAAGCTACTATTCACGCGTGGAATTTCTTTAAGTAATTCTACTGCTTCTTCTTTACCAGAACTTCCATTCGAAAGTGCTTCACTAAGTTGATTTTGTGTCTTAATTAAATTATTAATTCTATTATTTGCTGATTCTAATTCCTTAATCTCATCAGAAAGATCTACATTTTCTCTATCTTCAAGCTCTGATAATATATCTATAAATTTTTGATTGGACTTACTTGTTACTTCAAGTCTAGATTTAATATTATCTAAAGTTTCTTTGAAATCTTTTGGCTTATCTGTAGATATAATACCGTAAGTGACATTTTTTAGCGCATTAATATCTTCTTGACTACTTTCCGCTTGTTTGTCGGTATAATTGGATAAAGATAATAATGATTTTGATAGTGAAGATTCCATTGCGCTTACATCTTCACTACTTATTGCTGTTCCATTTTGATTATTTCCAGCATTGTCGCTATTACCATTACTTATTTGCGAAGTTTTAATATTTGAATAACTATCTGACCCTTTAGAACTTTGTTGCTCAGTTTCAACATTTTCTTGTAATCGATTATTAGCATTTTGATTTGCTTCCTGTGCATTATCAACGACTTTTTGATAGCCTTCGACACGCTGTTGCACTGCAGGTAAATATCCTTGCGCTTCATTCAGGCTTTGTAGCCCTGCGTCAACCCCTGCGCTTGCAAGGTCTACACCACGATTAATTTTTGGAAAAGCTTCTGGTACATCATTAGATGCAACATTCAAGGCATTTTCAATATTTGGCATGTAGTCATTTAATGCCAATATCAATTTAGCTCGCTCATTTAATGTCGGAATGGCCGCATTAACTTGGTTTAATTTATCTGCAAGCATCTATAACTTCACCTTTATGATTTCCTAACGCTCTAAATTCATCAGCATAATTGTCAATTTCATCCTGATTTTCATCTAAATATATTATTTTATCAGCAAAATCATTAATTTTGGGTATAGAATCATTAGCTTTAGATACTGCATCTTCAATTTTATTTATGGTTGGAATTTCTTCCTCAAGTTTCACGCCAAGTCGATTTGCTTCATCTAATAATGCTTTTGTTACTGTCTCATTAAATTGTTCATTTGCTTTTTGAACAATGGCACTCGTCCCCGCATTTGTCATTTTAGGCGCAATCGCATTAAGTTTTTGATTCACTTTGTATTCTACGTCTGCTTGCTGTGGGTTTTTTCGAAGTGTGCCGGTAATTTGGTGTGTAAACTTCTCTGGTATGTAAATGGCCGCGTAATAATCGCCCATCTTCAAATCATGATCGGCTTTTTTTCGACTTACAAATTGCCAATCAAAGTTATCATCTTTCTTTAGTTTATTGGTAATTTTATTGCCCACGTTCACATTTTTATCTTTAACTGTATCTCCCTTATCCTCATTTACAACAGCCACTTTAATATTTTTAGTATTACCGTATGGATCCCATGTCGCTTCTAAGTTAAACCAAGCATAAAAAGAAGGAAGAAGTGCTAAACCTCCTAAAATCACTAAAACAGCAGGCGTCTTAGCAATCTTTTTCAAATCCATTATAAATAATTTTATTGCGTTCTTCATTTATACACCTCTAAAACTGTATCTATTGATTTTTCTTACATAAATTTAAAATTACTATTTGTTAATTTCATATAAGTTGATATACTGAATGCATTAACGAAGTCTATCCATTTTTAGTTGATACGTATCAACCAAATCTAAGTCTGTTTATAGTGTACCAAGACAAACCATAGTTTGTACATAGCAAAGTAATATATTTTAGAAAAGAGGTATTTTCATGAAGCAACAAAAATTATTAGTCTGTTTGCTTTCAACTTCTTTACTTATTCCATCATTTTCTATCAACGATGTTAGTGCCGAATCTTTAGAAAAAAGTGCCACAACTTCTGAATCAAATGACGTGTATAAGGAAAAAGATGAGGAGCAAGCTAAGCAATCACATTCATCAAAAAATGGAAATGATGAAAAGAATAAATCTAGTGATGAAAAGGAAAATAGTGAACGCAAGAGTAAGTTAAATAGTACAAAAGATGAAAGGACTACAGAAGATATTAATAATAAAAGACATAAAACTTCTGATAATGAATCATCCAACGAAAAAATACTGAGTTCATTTGAAAATTCATTTAATGATTCATCGTCTTATGATAGTTTGAATGTTTTCAAGCGAGAACCTTTTAAGAGTGACAATGATGGGCTATCTGAATTACTAAATCAACTGTTCTCTAATAATAAAACGAAACAAACTTCTACTATAGAGAATAACGATGTACAAAACGAGGAGAATGACAGTCAAAATGATGATACATCTATAGATCAAATAAATCCAAATACGACATATTCGGATGATAGTGACGAATCAAATACTAACAATTTAGAAAAAAATAGTGATAAGGGTTCAGATAAGGGTTCACTACAAGATGACATTGATGATGTACAGTCATCTGAGAAGTCAGAGAACGATGATATAGATAATAAGACTGAATCAAACAAACTTCCAGTTGATAAAAATCAAAAAAAGATGATGGTGAGTCAAAACAATCCTCCCAACAAGATCGATCTTATGAAGAAGCAAATAATGATGCTCGATGATCTAGACAACAAAGATAATGACACACCTGCTACTGAAAACGATAATGCCAACAGCGATAACGAAAATGCTGATAAATCAGATACAAAATCTGACGATAAAGTATTAGATGCAATTTTAGACGAGTATAGTGAAGATGCTAAAAATAATAAAAAACAATATGATGCTCAAAAAGATGATTTATCAAATGGAAATAGTAAAAGTAGGGAAAATAATTCTGAGAAACAGGCGTCGAATACAAATGCTAACCCTCAATTACCTTCTGAATCACAATTAGCTAAAAAAGAAAAGCCAGCTCAATCATTTGAAAACGACATAAACCAATCAAACATCAGATCTACTGCAACTTTCCAACAATTGCCAAATTTATCGGATGATAATAACAATTCTAACGATATAACAATTACTGAAAGTAAAAATACACGAGATTTTATTAAAACAGTTGCACAAGACGCTCACGACATAGGTCAAGATGAAGATATTTATGCATCTGTTATGATTGCCCAAGCCATATTAGAATCTGACTCAGGCACTAGTGATCTTGCTAGTTCACCACATTTCAATTTATTTGGAATAAAAGGAGCTTATGAAGGTCAGTCGGCTACATTTAATACACTCGAAGATAATGGCAACCATACGTTCCAAATTTCAGCAAACTTCCGCGACTATCCAAGCAAAAAAGAATCATTGGAAGATTATGCCAATTTAATCAAACATGGCATCGATGGTAACCAGGACATTTATAAACCAACATGGAAAAGTGAAGCTTATAGTTACCGTTCAGCAACAATGCATTTGGCTACCACATACGCGACTGATTCACAATACGCCGACAAATTAAATAGTATTATCAACCACTATGACTTAACACAGTTTGATAATAAAAAAATGCCTGATTTAGATAACTACAAAGCGAACAACGATGATTATGATTCAGCTTTCAAACCATTTTCAGAAACAACAAATGACTCTCCTTATCCTCATGGGCAATGTACATGGTATGTTTATAATCGCATGGCACAGTTCGACAAATATGTGAGTGGTGATTTAGGCGACGCACGAAACTGGAATAATCGAGCAGAAAGAAAAGATTATGCTGTTTCTTCAACACCAAAAGCTCACACTGCCGTTGTATTTGAGGCAGGTCAACAAGGGGCAGACCAGATCTACGGTCATGTAGCTTTTGTAGAAAAAGTTAACGATGATGGTTCTATCGTTATATCAGAATCAAACATTAAAGGACTTGGTATCGTTTCTTATAGAACAATTGATGCAGATGCTCGCAACTGAATTGAGTTACATTACAGGTAATAACTAGTAAATTTAAATATTCCCTTTATTTTATTTATTAAAGTGTTTAATTTAGCTTTTAATCATTCAAAATACAAATGCTCCATTCAAAGTTCCACTTACTAGTGTTCACTTTGAATGGAGCATTTTAAATATACTATATGAATTAACTCGTACTAAAATACGTTATAATTTAATATTTACAATTTTTCGATTTATTTCGTTTGGTGAACCATATTAATCCACCACCTATAATGAAAAGTAGAATCCCTAATGGAATTGTTGATTTTTTTACTACTGTTCCTGTATCAGGTAAAGAAAAATCACCATTATTGTCAAATAAACCACTTAAAAAGCTACCCGAGGAATCACCTAGAGATAAAGCACGACCAGGCGAAGGATTAGATATATCCTTAATTCCATCTAATATACTGTTTCTATTGAATAAATCGTCAAATAGACTTGGTGTACCAAGTAATTTTGAATTTCCACTTAATTTTCGCATCTGTTCACCTCTGTCTAACAAACTCCCATCAAATTTATTTGATAAACTTGGCGTATATTTTAATGGTTCAAACAAACCATGCATATCATCTTTAAATTTACTTATATCTTTATCAGCCTTTAATAAATCATTCAACTCATTATTAATTCCCGATTTCATTAGATTTAATAAGCTATGCTTAGAATCTTCTTTTTTGGCAATAACGTCGGCAAGCACTTTAGCTTTAGCATCATTTAATTTCGTAGCTAGCATTGTTTCTAAAGCTTTACGTTTATCATGAGATTGGTCCAATATATTTTCTAAAATATCATCGCTTGTAACATTGTCACCAAAATGATGTTTGATTAAAGCTACAATTTGTTCGTTACTCGGATTTTTACGCATTATTTCACCAACGATTTTTGATGTATCTATATGATCAAATTTAGTTAATAGTATCGTTTTAATAAGTTCTTGCTTATCAGATGTTTTATCAAACATAGATTTTAAAATATCATCACTCGTAGTAGTAGATAAGTTATCTAACTCACTAACAACTTGATTCGCGATTTGTTGATCTGTTTTACCTTTTGTATCTATACGTTCTAAAATAGATTGTGCACTCTTTTCATCAAAAGTACCACTAACAATATCTTTTACAGCTTGTTCTTTATTATTTACAGATTGTAAATGATTTAATACAACGTCATTTTGTTTCTTTAGACTTTGTTGCGTTTTTTCTATTTCTTTTTTCAATTTTTCTTTGTTTTTAGCAGATATGGAGTCTCGTTCAGAAAGCTTTGAATCCAATATCTTTAAATTATTTTCTTTATTTTCGACATAATAATCTAAATTATCTTTTACTTTTGAATGGTTTGTCGTAACTTTATCAATGTCTTTTTTAATTTCATCTGGTTGTTGTATTTGATTGCTCTCAGTATTAGATGTATCTTTAAATGTTAAACCGTCTTGGTTATTTTCTTTAACATCACTTTTTTTATTTAGTTTACCCCTATCAACTAAATTGGAAAAATCATCACTATCATCAAACAAATGAGCTATATTTTTCTTTGTATCTCTTTGATTTAAATTAGCATCAAACGTATTATCTTGCAGACCTTCTTGATCGAACAATTCATTACTATCTTGTTCTTCAATATGGTTAGAATTTTCTTTAACAGAAGAAGTTATATTTTTTTGGTCATCTAACTCACTTTTTACACTTTTCTTGTCTTCAGATACTTCCTTTTTGTCATTTTCAATTAAATGACTCGCACTTTATTCTGTTCAATGATTTTATTATCAACCTTTTTTGCTTTCTTCAATATTTCTTCAACTTCTTCTGTACTTTTAGCTTTTATAATTTCTTTAATAGAAGCATCTTTCTGACTATCTTTAATGTTTTTTAGCTTATCAATGTTCTCTTTACCTTCTTGAATGCGTTTTTCTAGCGTATTTTCACTATTCGAATGTGTCTCAATATTTAAATCAGCCTTATCTTTTGCTTCTACTGATGGCGTTGAAATCACACTATATCCCATTAAAGAAGTGCTAATAATAAGTGCCACACTAGAAAATTTAAAATGATGATTTAATCTGGTTTTATTATTTAAATTATTATACCTTAACTTTTTCATTAAATTCACCTTTCTTCTAATTATTCTTCCTCATTATATAGGTTATATAACTTTATTCAAATAGCAATATTGAAATACTATATCATTAAAAAATAAATATTATGTTCAAATTTATTGATAAATTAACTTAAATTTAAAATGAAAATGATTTTCACTATTGATTTATTAACATAATCCATGGTTTATCAGAAGTTCAATCTACATAAAGAGGCACGACAAGTTTATGACTTGTCGTGCCTCTTTAATTACAGTTAGTTACCAAATAAACGACTCCAAAACCCCTTTTTAGGTGGTTCCTCTTCCCTATCATCAGGTTCACTTTTGATTTCTTCAGATAGTTTATCATCTTTTGGTAATTCATCTTCTTTTATACTTTCACCTTTTTTCTCTTCAGGGATATCTTTATGTTCCACTTCAGTTTCTGATGGTTGATTTTCTTCTTGTTGTTGGTTGATATTTGGAGTTTCTTCAGTAAAAGTTACTTCTTGCGCATTAACGTTTTGTCTATCATTAGTCGTCTGTATCAAAAGAATAGTTAAGATGTCTTTCTTCTTCTAATTGATTTTCTAGCTTTTGAATTTTTTTATTACTCTCCAAAGCTAAAATTTGTTGATTTTCTAAAAGTCTATTAAGTGTATTTATTTGCTCTTTATCTCTATTTGATTGTTCTTTATATATATCTAACTGGTTATATAAATGTTTTATTGTCTCATCTTTCACCAGATTATCATTATTAGGTCTAGCTTCTTCTTCTTCTTTTTTTCATTTTCAAAATTATCATGTTTATTTTGATTTTTTCTTATTCGGTTTACCACTATAATTTCATCTTCGCTTGCTAAATAATTTACATTATCAACCTTTTGGAATTTTACATTTGCTTTTTTAGCATTATTATAAACAGTCATTTTTGTAACGTTTAACTCATCGGCAATTTCCTTCATACTCTTCATATAATGCCCTCCGTATAGTTATATATATAACATCCATATCATTATATAGTTATTATACTTGTTAATGCAACCCTATTCATATAAATATATAGGGTTATATATATAAATATACGTATATCTATATACCACAACTTATATAGGGTTATATACCTGCTATACTTATTGTATAGGCACTTATACAGCGTTATACGACTTATCCGTATAAGTTCATTATACGAAGTTTTAACCTTCTTTGAAAATGCATACATACAAATGTATATAAACAATTTAACAAAACTTTTAAAAGTGTTAATATAAGTATATATAAAAGAAACCCGACTACGGGAATAGTCAGGTTTCTTCGGTAATAAAACAAGTGGTTTGTCTGTTTATATAGTTGTTATATTCTTATTATATATATTAAGAATTATTAGTGCAAGTCGAATACATATAAACTTACTTATAGCTTATTTATTACCTCTTTTAAAATTCATATATGAAAGAGGTTTTTGTATGTCCAACTTTAATATTAAAGAAATCCAAAAAGAAAAATTTTACCAACTACCTAAAGTGTTTTTTACGAATCCTAAGTATACTAAATTGTCTAATGACGCAAAAATCACTTGGTCGATACTAAGGGATCGTTTAGATTTATCTATACGGAATAATTGGGTAGATAAAAACGGAGATATATTTTTTATTTATACCAATGAAAAGCTTAAGTCTATTTTAAACATTAGCAGTCCCAATAAGTTATCTAAAATAAAAAAAGAATTAACTCAAGCTGATTTATTTAATCAAATACGAGTAGGGTTAAATAAACCTAATAAATTATATATTAAAAAACCGGAAGTAACAGAAGCTGATGTATATCATATTTCACAACAAGAAAACGACATAGAACAGCGAGATAACACGGACGTATCATTATCATATATCCAGAAGTATGATAATGATACGTCAAGAGATATTAATAACATACGTCATGACGTATCAAAAGAATACACAAATGATACTGACTTAAGTAATACTGACTATATTGAGACTGAGAATAATGATACGAATGACTTGAATGATACATATACCAATTCAATAAAAAGTAATCATCCGGATCATACAAATCATCAACAAACCGAATTTAATAATGACGCACTTAAGTTCCAAGTTCTCGAAGAATTGCCTCAACAACTTCAAGACTATTTAAGTAAATTTGAAATTAGAGAAATTCGGATTATTAAAAGTGTGTTACTCAAAGGTAAGAAATCATTTAATAATGCACATGATACCTATTACCGTTTAGAAGATGTTGAGTTTGAAATTGTAAGTGTCTTGAAACGTTTTAAAGCGATGTTGCTACAAAAGAATGAAAGCGTTGAAGCTATGCAAGGGTATTTAATGCAATCCATTAAAGCTGAATTCGAAGAAACACATGCGCTTTATATGCGACGTCAAAACATGAAACAACATAATATCTTTAATCAATAATCAAAAAAATATCAAAATACTCAGTATCTCATCTGACTATTTAACAATCAGTGTCTTAAAAGAATGAAACGGATTTTGGTCAATTTCATAAACATAAAATTAGACTATACTTATTTGGTCCACATTTGCGTTTTAAGGAGGCATATAATATTTTTGGTATAAATCTATCTGTATAACGCTTAATTCTTCAAGACCCCTTTTAAAATCCAAATAAATGCATATAAAAATAGATATCTAACCCAGATAAAACGAAAGAGCTTTTTATTCTTAACAAGGACTGCTTTCTGTATTACTTTTTAAAAGGTATAGTAGCAATATTTATACTAATTAAATTCTATGTGTTTTTCTTCATCATTAGGCTTAATTTGAATACAGCAAAAATCTTTTAATCACTTTTAATTTTGAGTTACTCATATCTTTTGAGAATAAAGGAGGTTGTAAATGAAACTTGTATATGGTGTACATTTGAAGAATATATTAATTGCGACAATTGGGTCTTTTTTTACGGCCTTTGGTGTTAATTGTTTTGTTATTAGTTCTAATTTGGGGGATGGGGGGACCGTTGGTCTATCCTTACTTTTAAAGTATTCTTTAAATTTATCCCAGCGCTTACATCTTTAATTATTAATTTAATTGTTATAATGATTGGATGGAAATATTTAAGTAAAAAAACAGCTGTTTATACGTTGTTAACAATAATTACTACCTCGATATTTTTGGATCTTACGGAATCGTTATCTTTAAATTTAAATGATTCTATGGTTAATGCGATATTTGCAGGTGTTTTTATTGGTTTAGGTTCTGGGATGATTATTATTTCTGGTAGCACGATGGGTGGGCCATCAGTTATAGCTAAAATAATTAACAAGTATTTGAATATAAGAACAGCTCAGGCAATTTTTATATTAGATAGTATTATCGTATTATCATTTTTAAGTGTTCTACCAGTTATTAATATTTTGTTCACTATAATTATGCTGTTTGTTATAGAGAGAGTTTCAGCGTTTATTATTGAGGGGCTTAATCCCCAAAAAGCACTTACTATTATTTCAAATAAAAATGCTGTAATTAGTAGCAAAATAAATGAATTGACTGGTAGAGGTGCTACATTATTTAAAGCTACAGGTAGTTATGAACAGAAAGGTATAGCTGTTTTATATGTTGTTTTATCACAATCTCAAATAACTAAAGCGAAAAAAATTGTTTTAGCAGAAGATGAAAATGCTTTTTTGGCTATTCATGATGTAAGGGATGTTTTAGGTCGCGGATTTTTGAATTTATCATGATTTTATTTTGAGAATAATATTATGATAAATCGAGGTTCTTTTTTTGGTGTTTTGAAACGATTTTCTTCTTTCTTTGTTACTGTATAAAGACAATTATATTTTAAAATATAATTATTAATTAAAGGCATTTCTCAAAGAGAAATGCCTTTAATCGCTCCTTAAGAATGTTAATTTTCAAATAATCTTAAAAGCCATAAACAAGCCAACAAAATTAAAACAAAGAGTATATAAGGGACGATATAAGCTATATACCATAAGTAGCCCCATGCGGACTGTGTATGTGTAATCGTATGATGTAACGTACTGTACATGCTATCAATACCTAAAACGTGTCCAATCGGACCGGTCACAATGGAAACTAAGGCCATTAATAAAATAACGAAGTATAGGGCGCCGATACCATGCGTCATACTTTTGATACTCGATTTAAAAGTACTATTCAACTTTTGATTTTCTTTTAAACTGTTGTTCAATGCTTCATGCTGTTCTCGGTTGGCCATTCGAATACCTTTGAGATCCTCATACATCCCATCTTTTTCTTGTCTAAACGCCTTTGCGATATCCTCAGTCATATGCTTTGTATCAATTTTTGATAACATTTGATTGGAAATTTTAATTACTTTGGTTTCTGTTTTATCTAAGTAGTTTTTAAAGTTCGAGGTCGAAGCCTTTAGTTCGCTTACTAATTGTTGGTTCTGATTCAATCTGTTTTGCTCTCGTCGCTCGAGCTCGATCATCCTGTTCCCGAGCTTCGCGTTCTGCTCTTTCAGCTCGTTCACGACGTTTCCGTTCGTTGCGTTGGTCGTCGGTCGATTGTCCGAATCCTTCCCAATCAAACTCTGTTCCAGACGAACTATGCGTTGATTGATCTTTTGGAGTTCGTTCAGAAGTTGTTCGTTCTGATTCGTATTGGATGCGTCTGCGTTGTTTCTCGGACTCAAAGCCATCCATAATGCCTCCTTTATCATAATTATTACCTAATTTGCTGCCTCTTACTTTTTTATCTGCCTCAATGTGTCTATACGTAATGGTTTTGTCAGTTACACGTTCAATCGTAATCCCTTTGGGACGTAATTGTTCTTTTAAGCTGTCCATATCTGTCGCTTGTATTTCATCAATCGCAAGTCGAATTTCGTTTTTCCATGACCTTTTCTTTTTATCTATAATATTTTGTTCAGCTAACGTATAACGGTTTTCTGATGTGGGTTCTGGGATGGACAAACCATGTTTTAAACAGACGTCATCGTTTGCCTGTCTGACGTCTTTGAGTGCTTGTTTGTTGTTATTAAACTTTTTACCAGTTTCTAAGTTCACAGCATTAATCACAATGTGGTTGTGTATATGTTCTGTATCATCATGTGTATAAACGGCTACTTGATGGTTAGGCGCTATTTTTTCAGCAAGTTCTAAACCGAGTTTATTACATTGTTCGGGTGTGATTTCACCGGGTTTAAAAGACTGAATGATCACATGGCCTTGATTGCCACCTGTTTTACCGTAAACTTCGCGAGAAACTTTAAACGCACTTTTTGCATACTCGACATCACAATTTAAACCACTTTTTTCTTCTGCACGTTTTTCGGCATAGTTAATGGCCCGTGATGTTGATTTGGTAGAGCTTATTTTAGTTGTTGCCATATGTGATTCAACTCCTTGCGCATGATGGCGATATCTTTTTGCATCAATTCGATATTTGCGCGTTCGCCATACGTATTTAAAGCTTTAGCGATTTGGTTTAAGTTGTCGCCCAACTTACCCATATCTTTGGCCATCGATTGGCGCGTGACTTTGTCTAATTTGGGCGCCACTAATCGAGCCCCTTGTGCCTTGTTTTTAACAAACGAAGGCACACTCGTATTCAAAGTTTCAGCCGATGCCTGTAACTTTGAATATTCGGATTCGCTCACACGAAAACTAATTTGTTTCGGTTCCTTGCGGTCGGGGGTTTGGTTTTTCCCGACAGCTTCGTTCCCTTCAGTCATTGTTTTACGTTCGCTCATAATCCCACCTCGCTTTCTAACGAAAGACACGTTGTTCCGTTGATTGTATTATAACATAATACAATCTTCCTCACATCGTTATAGAGGTTTGGCAAGCAGTGGGAATGCTAGCCACTTCGTGCCTAGATACCCTGCTTGTTGGTGGATAAATCCCCCAAGCCCCCTGTGGTTTTTTTCTGCGAAAAAATAGCAAATACTACTGAGTATTTGCTTAGGACATACGCTCGAAAATGTGAGCGTAAATATGAGTAATTACTAATTGTATAAATGGTATTTATAATTAGCAATTACTCATTAAATATCCCCTCGTATGTTAGAATAATAACTAAGCAATCACTCAATAAAATACCTTATATTTTTTTGAGTATTTACTTAGTTATGGAGGGGATATCAATGCCAGATCAAAATCATAAAAAATCTAAAACAATCAATATCAATTTAACTGAAGACGAGTATGAAAAAGTAAAGCAACTTGCGGAAATAAGGGATTTAAATCCAACGGCATATACACGACTTACTGCATTAGGCAATCGAATTAAACCGACGATTGTATATCCTGCTGATGAACGCATTGATGCACTTGAAAAAGAAAATGAAGATCTTAAAATGAAACTTATGGCAGGTTATGGTCAATATGAAGTTTCAAAAGAAGATTTTGAGAACTTAGAAGAGCAATATTATCAGTATGCAAGTTATGTGAATACATTTAAATACTTCTTAAAGTATGTGCAAAACGATGCGGAATATATCAATTTAAATGGCTATAAGAATGATGAAAAATTAAAAGAAGAGATTAGGGATGCTATTAAAGAATTGAAAGATTGAATAAGGTAGCATTAAGGTTTAAATTAAATTTAAGGTGATTTAAACCTTAATGTTTGTAGTATCTTCTGTTAATAAAGTGAATTTTATGAAAGGATGATCTGAATGGATTTGGTTTCAAAATTAATTCAAGAAGATATAACTAGTAATCCAGAGGCAAAAGTATTATATGAGAAATATGATGAAAACTTAGATTTTGCAATAACGCTTGTTAATTTAAGAGAAAATTTGGGATGGTCTCAAAAAGATTTAGCAATATCATTAAATAAACCTCAATCAGCAATTGCCCGAATAGAAAACGGTGAAATAAAGCCTAGCTTAGATATAATGGAAGAAATTTATCGTGTAACCAAAAAGTAACCATTTAGTATATGCTTTGGAGAGTAACTAGAGGTTATTTTAATCGTATTTTTAATATGATCATTAGGGGGACGCGTTAGTGTATATTATCATCTTCTATGCATTTAAATTAATCACACTCACGTGCATACAATATACATGTATAACGTATGCACGTATATTGTATGCAAATAGGTATATAAATAATTACAGAGCAAAAGTTGCGTTGCTTTTGTTAAAAGAAGTTTAAACATTTTAGCCTTGAACTGACATAATTCAACTTATCTTAAGTGCATATGCTTCAAAAGATACAGATGGTATAATAGTGGAGTCGCCTTAACTTCCGGCGGTATTTTCGGCGGAAGGAGGTGAGCATCTGTGGACTTTTTATTCGTAACGGTTATTGCACCTGTGATAACTGGATGTATTGTAGCTTGGTTTACCTATTGGTTAAATCAACGCAATAAATAGGCGACTATCCATATCACATAAAGAGCCCCAACCTACGGCAATAGGTTGGGGCTCGGTGTATATCTATGGACTTTCTATTCGTTATTTGTATTATAACATCATAGTGGAGAGGAATGCAAAATAAGAACAAATATACATAGTTTAAATAAAAATCAATTTACTTGGTTTTACCCCACCTAATTCATTCACTACTAGTATAGCTTGCGCTATGTCTTCAGCAGTGAATTCATCACTTAAATTAGAAAAAGTATTGTTAGTATCTTTTGCTAATTCTTCTACTTTTATTAAGTTCTTAAAAGAAGCGTCGTGTAAACACATATTACTTAAACTTGTGATCGTTTCTAAGAATTTATCACTAATATCGCTAGATTTAAAACTCTCATTTATGTCTTTGTGTGTCAATGAAAATTTTTGGTATAATTAAGAAAAATGAAGTAGCACGTCGTTTTAAAAATAGGCGGATTTAATTTATAACTTATACATCTGTTAATTTGTATGAAGTTATTTTCTACGTAATTTACATTATAATTTTAAAAACATTTTTAATAAGGGAGACAACATGAATTATAAAAAAGAGATAGAAAAGATGGGCTGGAATGAAGAAGAAATAACCAAAAGGATGAACAGTTTAGCAGATGACGACCCATATTTTAATACAAATGATATAACTCTAAACGCAGAGGATTTGAAGAAACGTTATAAGAATTTCATTGAAACAAATGAAGAGCAAGAATTAGCAGATGTTTTTTTTAATCAAGAAGACAAATGACATGAGTATGTAAAAAGCACCTAAAAGGGTGTTTAAAACAAGGTGTATTCCTCTTGTCCATGTTTATCTTTTTTAGCAAGGGGCAGGGGTTGCAGTCAAAAGATAGGTAATAATAAAATCTTGTTAATGGGTACTATAATCAAAGAATTGACGCTAATGTGAGAAATTTCTGGATATTATTATAAATATTACGTTTTGGCTAAACAACCGCAATAAGTAAGGCGACAGAGCCTTACTATTAAAAGCCCCCCATTCACCGACCATAGATTGAGGGTCCGGTGATTGATAAGTCTAATATTCATCTCTATTTTAGCTGTTTTATTACTTGTATTATTATTTGGTTTTGTATATGAAGGATATTATCAACATTATTCGTATTTATATAGAAATAGTATGTAAATTTAAAGGCTTGGGCTATGAAATTAAAAAAGATCTTATTAGTATAACTGTTAAAGTATTAACCATTATTACTATAATGTTGACAGGTATAAAGGGGTTTATAGATTAGTCATTTAATAAGGATGAGCTTTCTGGATACGTCTTTATTGCCTTTAGTATTTAAAATTATTGAGTTTGCTTTGCTTTATAAAAACAAACTTATAGGCATTTTTCCGAAGAAGAGTGTTCAATAAAATTGGGAATTTACTATATACATATGATTATAATAATGTTTATTTTGTTTTTAGTTATGCTAAAAAGAGCGATAACTTGAAGTTTTAAATTCGTTAGATGAAACTAGTGACATACTCTAATTAAAGAGATATTAAAATATATTGCAATTTAAAATAATGTATCTTAAGGGGTTACTTTAATCATATAATAATTTAGAAACACTATATAAAAAGGTTAGTTTATTTGAAAGTAATTTTTAAGAGGAGTACTATTAAATTAATTAAAAGAAGGAGGTTTTATCAATGAAAGCAACAGTTTGGTATAGCCAAAAAGATGTACGAGTTGAAGACCGGGAATCTAAAGAGTTACAAGAGAACGAAGTGAAAGTTAAAGTGTCTTGGGCTGGCATTTGTGGTACAGACTTACATGAATACTTAGAGGGCCCCATATTTATTTCAACAGATAAACCAGACCCTTTTCTTGGTCAAAAAGCGCCTGTTACATTAGGCCATGAATTTGCGGGCGTAGTGGATGATATTGGTTCTAAGGTTACACAGTTTAATAAAGGCGATCGTGTTGTCATTAATCCTACAGTTTCAAATCGTAAAAAAGAAGAAAATATTGATCTTTATGATGGTTATTCATTTATAGGCTTAGGTTCTGATGGTGGATTTGCAGAATTTACGAATGCCCCAGAAGAGAACGTTTATAAGTTACCAGATAACGTTTCTGATAAAGAAGGCGCCCTTGTAGAGCCAACCGCTGTTGCAGTTCAAGCAATTAAAGAAGGTAAAGTTCTATTTGGAGATACAGTTGCTATTTTTGGTGCAGGGCCAATCGGTTTATTAACAGTAATAGCCGCCAAAGCTGCAGGTGCAAGTAAGATATTTGTTTTTGATTTATCGGAAGAAAGATTGAAGAAAGCTAAAGCAATAGGTGCTACTCATACTATAAATTCTGGTGAATCAAACCCAAGTGATGTTATTAATAAACATACAGATAATGGAGTTGATGTAGCATTTGAAGTAGTTGGTGTAGCACCAACACTTAAATCTGCTATAGACGTTACTAGAGCAAGAGGTACTGTTGTTATAGTGTCTATATTTGGTCATCCTATTGAATGGAACCCAATGCAATTAACTAATACAGGTGTAAAACTTACTTCAACGATTGCTTATACACCTACTACATTTCAACAAACAATAGATTTAATTAATGAAGGTAATTTAAAAGTGAAAGATGTTATTACTGATGAGATAGAGCTAGATGATATTGTGGAGTCAGGATTTGAAAAACTCGTAAACGATAAATCACAAGCAAAAATTCTCGTTAAGTTATAAAAGCTAATAAAAGAGTCACTCTAAATCAGAGTGGCTCTTTTATTAGCTAAAATATAGTTTCATTTAGTCAAATAATTTGTGAATTTTTATAATTTGTTAGTCTAAGCATTCTTAATGAATTTATTATTTATTATTTAATAATTGTATTATTAAATACAAAACCAGGTTCGGCATCTAAAATGATAAGAAATATTTGTGAGTAGTCCACATTTTGGAATTTTAATATCATATCTTTAAAAAACACAAAATTAGTATCTTTTTTAACTTTTGCAACTTCTTGTTCATATAATTTTAAAACAGATTCTCTTATTAAAGTTGGTCTCTCATTTTGAATATTTTCACGGTTATCTGAAAACATAAGTACTCCTAAATATTTATAATGGATACTTAATTGTCTTGTCAAACTAGCTATATATTCTAACTTTTCATACATACTAGGAAATTCGTTTCTTAGTTTTTTCAAATCTAACTTAATTTGGTTTAATTCTTCCATTTCATTAATCATTTTATCACTACTCCAATTCCCATGGCTTATTGATATCAAGAGAGTCAATTATATTTTTAGTTTGTGATCGTTTAATTTTTCGCATTTTAGCTCTTTCTTCGCCATCCATAAATAATAATTTTTCTTCTTTGGACTGAGGAGAGATTTTGGGTATTTTAATTGGTTTTTTATTTTCATCTAAAGCTACAAAAGTAAGAAAAGCTACAGCGGCAATTTTTCTTTCTGCAGTAATCATATCTTCTGAAATGACTTTACAAAATATTTCCATAGATTTTTCTCCTGTATAAACTACATAAGATTCTATACAAACGGAATCAGATTGGGTGATTGGATATAAAAATTCTACTGAATCTGTAGAAGCTGTAACACATTCTTTAACTCTTGCATGTCTTCTAGCTGATAGCGTTGCGTTATTATCAATTTTTTTCATTAATACCCCCCAAATAGTGTATTATAATTGTTTAAATCATTAATTAATACTTGATCCGTACTGACAATTTTACTATCTCTAGGAAATTTATAATTTTCCATAAAAAACTCCCGTTTCTATAATATTTTACGTTCTAATTATAGAGCGAGAGTGTATAAATATAAAATATCCTTTTTTTATATAGCTATAAATTTCTCAAATGCTTTTATATTTAATAGTTAATTAAGAAGTTTTCTTGGAGAAATTTAATCCAATTTTTTGTTAAAGAATCAACTATAATACCTTTTCTCCAAATAATACCAAGTTCCCATTTCATGGAAGGTTCATTAATATCGATGGCTTGTAAATTATTATCTAATAAGACTAGTATTCCTTCGGGTAATATACATATCCCTAGATTATTTAATAACATTTCTTCTATGAAGCTCCATTGGGTGGTTTCAAAAATTATATTAGGATTAAAGCCATAATTTCTACATGTATTTTTGATTTTATCGTTTAAATAGAAATCAGAATTAAATAAAATAAATTCTTGTTCTTGTAAATCTTCAATATCAATCTTTGTTTTTTTAGATAATTCATGATTTTTATGAACGACCAGTTTTAATTTTTCTTCTAAAAAAGAGAATATATCAAAGTTTTTATTATTTGTAGGAAGTACAGTAATTCCCATGTCCAAATCGCCATAATATACATCGTTTTCAATTTTTTTACTACCATTTTCAAAAAGTTGAAAAGTTATATTAGGATACATTTCATGAAATTCTGAAATTAAGCCAATTAATATCCTTATATTAATAATAGTAGGGATTCCAATTTTCAAATGTCCCTTTTTTAATTCTAATAAATTACTTAACTCATTAGGGATATTATCATACATTTTAAGCATTTCTTTACATTGGAAAAAGAAAGCTTCTCCTGCGTCAGTTAAGTATATTTGGTTTTTATACCTATTAAATAAATTTACATCTAATTCTTCTTCTAATAATTTAATTGTATTACTAATTGTGGGTTGTGTGATAAAAAGATTAGATGCTCGCTTTGGTCATACTTTTTTGCTTTACGACTTCTACAAAATACTGCATATGTCTAAGTTCCAATAAATTTCCTTCCTTTTTATTATTTCTTCACGTTACCAGTTTTTTAAACTAATTATTTTTTATTATTCTGTATACCGTTGAACGACTAACATCTGTCTGTTTAGCAATCTCTTCACCTGTAAGCTTTTGTTCATCATATAAGAATTTAATCTCACGTTTTTAGTGGTCAGGTAATGAAGGCCGTCCACCTTTGCGTCCTCTTGCTCTCGCAGACTTCTAAGCCTTTTTTAGTACGCTCACTTAATAAGTTAGCTTCCAGCTCTGCAAATGCACTCATCATGGTAAAAAACATCTTGCCCATAGCATCTTTGGTCGATACATTCATATCAATAATATGTAAATCAATGCTGTTTTCATCGAAGATTTACAAGAAAATAATTGGAATATTGTCCAAAGTAATGGTAATTCAGGTGAAGCAGATTTCGCTGATGACACCGTTATATTTTCTTCTTCTAATATTTTATCAATAACAACAGCTTATCAATATACATTAAATGAAGAAGAAACAGAAATAACATTTACACTTAATAAACCTAGTTATACTGGAAATAAATCAGAAGAAGTAGTTATGAAATATACTATTGAGAAAAAAGATAATGAATATTTACTTACTTTAATTAGTGATAGTTCAGAATATTTTGAAAAGGGGTTTACAATTATATTAATCCCTCAAGAATTAGAAAGTACAAGTTAAAAACAATAATAAAAAGAAAACGGCTAGCATTGCGACTGCTAGCCGTTTAGAGAATAAGCTTAAGATGAATGAGCATTTGAGCTATAAAAAGGAATTAAATGCTAACAAAAATTATATGAAAGAGTAAATAGTCAATAATAAAAATAATTAGGTCATGAGTATATGTCCTAGTTATTTATATATATCTATCTGTTTAAGCCTAAATATTATTCGCTATATTTATTAGATAAGATTGATATAGGTCAAGTTTATATTTCTTAAAAACGAATACACTATGGTTAAACTAAAGTGTAGGAGAGGTTTATATGCAACAGACTATTTTGAAACATAAAAATCATATTACTGTTATTAGTGGTTTACTTATTATTATAGGTTTTATTGCACATTTTATCTTTAGTAATATGGTTATCTTTAATAGTGCTTTTATAATTGCTTCTATATTGGGTGTTATACCAATCGCAATACAGGCTTATCAGGCTATGAAAGTAAAAGTAGTGAGTATTGATGTTTTAGTAACTATAGCGGTTATTGGTGCTTTCTTTATTCAAAATTACGAAGAGTCAGCTATTGTTACTTTCTTATTTTTATTTGGATCATATTTAGAACAGCGTACACTTAAGCAAACACGGTCTGCTATTAAAGAGTTGACGGAAATGGCTCCAGAGACTGCTTTTAAGCAATTGTACGACGGACAATTTGAAGAAGTAGATATTGATGAAGTAGAGGAAGGAGATATTCTCTTAGTAAAAACTGGGGCTAAGATTCCAGTAGATGGTAGGGTAACTACTGGAAAAGGACATGTAAATGAGGCTAATATCACCGGTGAATCTTTACCTCTAAAGAAAGAGAAAGGTGATGAAGTATTTGCCGGTACCATTATGGATAATGGGACTATTCAAATAGTTGCTGATAGAATTGGGGAAGATTCTACATTTGGTCGAATTATTGAGTTAGTAGAAGAAGCACAAGATTCTAAATCGGAAGCTGAACGATTTATTGACCAGTTCTCTCGTTGGTATACACCTGTAGTACTTATCATTGGGCTATTAGTTTGGGTATTAACTAAAGATACAGCACTTGCAGTTACTGTATTAGTACTTGGTTGCCCAGGGGCCTTGGTCATTGGTGTACCTGTTTCAAATGTCGCGGGTATAGGAAATGGTGCAAAGAATGGTATTTTGTTTAAAGGTTCTGAAGTGATTAGTCATTTTGCGAATGTAGATACAGTCCTATTTGATAAAACAGGTACCTTAACTGAAGGAAAGCCTGAAGTTAGCGAATTCGTTTACTATGGAAATAATCAAGAGGAGGATTTATCTTTATTATACTCGATTGAAAGGGAATCTGACCATCCCTTAGCTGTCGCTATTACAAATAAATTAGCGCAATATAAACTAAGACCTGTAGAGAGTACACAGGTTATAAAAGGTGGGGGTATAATTGCTCACGTTGACGGACACATTGTTGCAGTAGGGAATAAAACTTTAATGGAACAAGAAAGTATTCCACTATCTAATGATGTTCTTAAAGAATTAGATAAATTAGAAAGAGCCGGTAGTTCAATTGTATTAACGGCAGTTGATCGTCAGTTAATCATTTTAATGGAAATCCGTGACCAAGTTCGACCAAGCGTTAAACAAGACCTACAAAAATTAAAATCACTTGGTGTTAAAAATCTCATTGTATTATCAGGGGATAATCAAGGTACAGTTAATTTAGTTAAAAAGGAGCTAGGATTAACCGAGGCCCATGGCGATATGCTACCAGAGGACAAGCAAGCATTTTTAAAAGAAAGACAGTCTACTGGTGAAATTGTTGCTTTTATTGGTGATGGTGTGAATGATAGCCCTTCTCTAGCTATTGCAGAAGTAGGGATAGCTATGGGAAATGGGACAGATGTGGCTATTGAAAGTTCAGATATTGTTCTAATGAATTCCAATTTTAATCGTCTCCCCCATGCTTTAGGTTTAGCTAAAGGGACATACGCGAATATGCAACAAAATATTCTCATTGCTGTTGGTGTGGTGATAATATTATTGGGTAGTTTAATATTTAGTGAATGGATGTCTATGTCAATTGGTATGTT
The DNA here is from genome assembly GCF_046721335.1 of Staphylococcus sp. 2S1. NCBI lineage: Bacteria > Bacillati > Bacillota > Bacilli > Caryophanales > Staphylococcaceae > Staphylococcus > Staphylococcus sp. 2S1. The sequence continues at coordinate 29,970 of NZ_JBEUUJ010000002.1, forward strand.
AGTTCATGAGGCAAGTATTTTGGTCGTTATTTTAAATGCAATGAGATTAAGAAGTTATCAATTAAGATAATTGATCCGTGTCAATTATTTTTAAAAAATACCTTATATAATTTATTTAAAGGAGTGATAGATATGACTAAAGCAACATTAAAATTAGAAACATTAACTTGTCCATCATGTTTACAAAAAATTGAAAGTGGTTTAAAACAGACTGCTGGTGTAGAAAAAGATTCTGTAAAAGTGCTGTTCAATGCAAGTAAGGTAAAAGTGGATTTTGATGAAGAACAAGTCAATTTGAATACAATTGAAAAAGCTATTGAAAACTTAGGATATTCCGTTATTAGTTCAAAAGTAAAGGAAGGCGTATAAAATGACAACAGTAAATGAAAGACAAGAAAAATTAGCTGCTGAACAAGCCTATAAAGAACACATTCATCATACTAAGATTAATGCAGCAGCTGTTACAGATCATGTACTGGCTAATATTCATACCTTGCATGTAAAATTACACCAATATCATTGGTATGTAAAAGGCACAAATTTTTATTCATTGCATGAGGTATTTGAAAAACTATATAATGAAAATGAAACATGGTTTGATAAAATTGCAGAACGTTTACTAGCTTCAGGATTTAAGCCAAGCATCAACAACTACCGAATTCCAAAAATTTACAACGATTTCTGAAAATCTGTCTGAAAAATATTATTCTGCTGAAGAAATGGTCTTACAGTTAGTAGAGGATTTTAGATCTAACCGTGAATTTACCATTCGTGCAATGCGTTTAGCCCAAGAAGAAGCAGATGATGCGTTAGAGGATTTACTAATTAGTTATAAAGATTATTTAGATGTAAATATTTGGCAACTTCAAGCCTTTGTTAACAAGGATGCGCTAGAAGACGATGACTATATAGATAATGATTAATTAGGAGGAAAGTTGTATGGCACACCATCATCACCATAGTCATGTAGATTGTATACGTTTAGTTCCGATTTTTAACCACCTAAATGAAGAACAAATGAGTTTAATTGCACAATCAGCGCATGAAGTACATTATGAAAAGAATGCGTTGTTATTTGGAAGTGGTGATAAAGATGACACACTATATATCGTAAATAATGGGCGTGTACGTATTTATAACTTAAATGAATCCGGTCGTGAACAAACTGTACGCATACTAAATCCTGGTGATTTTATGGGAGAAGTGGCTATTTTTCAAACTGAAAGTTACCATTCTAATTATGCTGAAGCAATATCAGAAGTAAGTATATGTAGAATTCATAAAAAGGATATGAATGACTATTTAGATGCTTACCCAGAAATTATGAGAAGAATCCTATCAGACGTTACGAAACGTTTACAGGTATCAGAAAAGCAAACGATGCAGGTTGGTATGGAGCAAGTAGAGTCTCGTATTATTGATTTTCTATCAGAATACGTTGAGAATGAAGAAAATCATACTTATGTGACCTTACCAATGTCAAAGAAGGATCTAGCTTCTTATTTGGGTACAACTCCTGAAACAATAAGTCGAAAGTTTTCAGCATTGGAAGAAAAAGGTTTAATTAAACAACATACGCATAAATATATTGAGATATTTGATTTAGATGAATTATTATTTTCATCAAGTTAAAGTGCCGAAAAAACCGTAAGAGGATAATACTCTCACGGTTTTTTGGGTATACAAAAAGGCCATGAAATCCTAAAATAAAGTAAATTACCACAATATACTTGAAAGCAGGAAACATTATAGAGGATCGAAAACAGCAGTCGTTAATTCGGTATTTCCATCGCTATTCTAAAGAAGCACGAGCCGCAGTAAAGACGATTTCAATGAACTTATATTCTCCATATATAAGTGTTGTTAAGGCTTTTTTCCCTAATGCAAAAATTGTTATTGATCGTTTTCATATCGTACAATTACTAAATAATACAATTAACTCAATGTGGATTGCAGTCATGAATGAAATCAAAAAAAGTCGCCCTACAGATTATCGAAAACTAAAAAATCAATAGAGATTGATATTAAAAAATGCTGATTATCTCGATTTTTCAAACTATTATTATCATCGCCTATACCATGAAAAGATGACTGAGCAACGTATGGTAGATTATTTATTAAGTCTTTCTCCGAAATTACAACAAGCTTACCAAGTGATGAATGACCTTAAATTTGCGACAGAAACTAGAGACTACAGTTACCTATTAGCCACTTTACAAGATTTAAAGAAAGTCAGATTAAATAAAAAGGTAAGAAAAACGATTAATACACTGGAAAGATTCTTACCATATGTCGAAAATGCTTTAATTTATCGTGTTTCTAACGGTCCTACCGAAGGTATGAATAACAAGATTAAGTTAATCAAACGTACAGGATATGGCTACGCAAGCTTTAGAAATTTCAGAGCCAGAATTCTATTACAATTTAAACTGATCTTTAAACCATCTAATCCACTACACTGCGACTTTCCAACCAGTTGCGGCTTAAATATTAGACGATGACACTTGTTAGCTTTCATTATTAATTATCCAACTCTTGATCCGACTTTCTCGCCTAAGGGCGAGAAAAGGGTCATGCTTATCTTGAAAATAAACATGGCCTTTCAGTTATTAAAAATTTCATTTAAATCTTAACTGTGATTATTTACTTTTGGTCCCCAACACTATTTGACACAGAACCTTTCTAATTAATTATCATTTACGGTTTTAATTTCAACAATATCAGATAAAATTTGTATTCTATCTTCTTGCGTTAATACATTCATTATCTATCCCACCTTTAATAAAATTCCCCTATAACGGCCTTATAAAAATATTATTATATTAAAAAATAAAATAATATTTTATTACTATTTTATATACTTATAAACCTTTAAATTTTACAATGTAAAATTTAAGTTTGGTCAGCTTGTCGGTGAATATTCCCAATTCCTTTAGGATTTTTCTAAAGAAAAAATAGAGACTTAATAAAATTTGGATCAATTATAAGAGAACATAGAATGAATTTATCTTTAAAAAAAGATACAAGGAGTTATTTCTTAGATGATCGAGTAAGACAAGGATTAATAGAATATGAAGATCTATCTGTAAAGACTTTAACTAATATTGAAAATGGATATAATTTACCTAGTTTATCAACTTTGAAAATATTATCAACTGCTCTAGAAATTGACTTCTTTCAAATATTAGCAGAGGTGTATGACTATATTCCAAGGCAATGAAATGTGATTATACTCAATTATATTTCATTGCCTTTCTATTTTTTTGATTTCATTTGTTTTTGAATGAAGGGATCATAAAGATAAAAGCTATTAATGGACTCTACTTTATCGTATAGAAAATAAATATATTAACTTCGAGAAGTTTATCTATTTAAGGTACACCCTAATCATACAAATGAAGTTGTTGAATTTATAGCAACTTGTCAATTTACTTGCTATATGAGAATTTTTTAACTTTATAAATAAGAAAGAGAAGTACAAATATTAGTTGTACTTCTCTTTCTTATTTATAAAACAATTTGAATAATCGCAATAATAATTAAAATACTGATGATCCACTTTTGTACAAAACTAGGGACTTTTTTACCTAATTTTAAACCTAACGGAGCGAAAATAATACTCCCTATTATTAAAAATAACGCATCTTCTAAAGGAATGTAACCTTGTATAAGTTTAATGATAAAGGCGCCAATTGAAGATATAAAAGCAATTACTATACTATTAGCAACCACCGTATTCATTGGTAATTTGAATAAAACTAATAATATAGGAATAATAATAAAGGCGCCGCCTGCTCCAACTATACCCGAAATGATGCCAACGAAAAGACCCACAATAACCAGTAAAGGCTTATTAAAGGAAGATTGGTCTGAACTAGGTTTTACGTTAATAAACATTAATATTAATGCAAGTAAAGCAATGATAATATACACCATATTTACAAATGTAGCATCAAATAAATTTGCTAGCAAAGCCCCTAACATGCTCCCTATAATCATACCTCCTCCCATATAAAGGACCAACTGGGGTGAGAATTCTGGTTTTTTTCTTGCTTTCAAAGAGCCACTTAAGGTACTGAAAAAGACTTGGCTAGAAGTAAGTCCTGATGCGATATACGCGCTATATGCAGGAGCCCCAAATAGTGGCGGTAACAATAAAATGGCTGGGTAAATAATAATAGCGCCACCTATACCTACTAGACCAGATATAAATCCTCCGAACACTCCGATGAGCAACATAATGATAATATTTATAATATCCATTATTTACTTTTCACTAATAAGTTAACAGCTTCATTAATGATTTCTTGTGAATCTTCATTGTTGTCATCAGCTGAATTGACGCATTCAATTAAATTTTCGCTAATAATAATCCCCATTAATCTTTGTAATGAACTTTTTGAAGCACTAAGTTGCGTAATCACATCTTTACAATGCTTTTCTTCTTCCATCATTTTTACAACGCCATTTAATTGCCCTTGTACTCTATTAATACGATTGATCATGTTTTTATCATAATTCATAGTAATTTCCTCCACTTTTAATTGAATACAGTCATAATAATAAATTAAAACAAGTTTGTCAAATACGTGCGGGGGTATTTGACAAAAAGAGTTATATCTTTTAACATACCCTTATAGGTATTTAACAGGAGGTTATTATGAAACAATATAATGAAAAACATATTAATGATTTAAGTAAATCAGAATTAGAAAAATTAACTTCTCAAGGTCAATTGATTGATGTAAGAACACAAGAAGAATATGAATTGGGGCACATCAATGGTTCCACACTGCATCCTGTAGATGAGATTGAGTCGTTCAATAAAGACAAAAATAAAACCTATTATGTACACTGTAAAAGTGGTAACAGAAGTGCTAAAGCTAGTAAATATTTAGCTGAACAAGGTTATGACGTTGTAAATTTAGACGGCGGCTATAAAGCTTATGAAGAAAAAAACGTCAGCGATGATACAAAAGAAGAAAACACAAATGTAGAAATTAAAGCAGAGCGTAAACAATTAAACTATAGTGGTCTTCAATGTCCAGGCCCTATTGTAAATATCAGTAAAGAAGTAAAAAATATTCAAGAAGGTGACCAAATTGAGGTTACAGTCACAGATCCAGGATTCGCAAGTGATATTAAAAGCTGGGCGAAACAAACGGGACACACATTAGTAAAACTTGATGGGGGTGACAATGAAATTAAAGCGATTATTCAAAAAGAACAACCCAAAGATTTAGAAGTGAGTCATACGTCTAAAGGCACTACAATTGTACTATTTAGTGGAGAATTAGATAAAGCAGTGGCGGCAATGATTATTGCGAATGGTGCTAAAGCTGCAGGAAGAGATGTAACCATCTTTTTCACTTTCTGGGGACTTAACGCGTTGAAAAAAGCGCAAACAGCTAACGTTAAAAAGAAAGGTATCGCAAAAATGTTTGATTTTATGTTGCCAAAAACACCCTTGAAAATGCCACTCTCTAAAATGAATATGTTCGGTTTAGGTAATATCATGATGCGCTACGTAATGAAAAAGAAAAATGTTGATTCATTACCATCACTTATCGACCAAGCAATCGACCAAGATATCAAATTAATCGCATGTACGATGAGCATGGATGTCATGGGCATTAAGAAAGAAGAATTAAGAGACGAAGTTGAGTACGGCGGTGTAGGCACTTATATAGGTGATACTGAAAACGCGAGTCATAATTTATTTATTTAATTAAATCTATTAAAATAAGGAGTTCTTTATATGTTTTTTAAACAATTTTACGATAACAATTTATCTCAAGCATCTTATTTAGTTGGCTGTCAACGCACAGGAGAGGCAATAATAATTGACCCTGTACGTGACTTAACAAAATATATGGAAGTTGCAGATAGCGAAGGTTTTACAATTACACAAGCTGCAGAAACCCATATCCACGCTGATTTTGCTTCAGGCATTAGAGATGTGGCAGAACAATTAAATGCAAACGTATATGTATCTGGCGAAGGTGACGATGAATTAAGTTATCGTAATATGCCAGAACAAACACATTTTGTTAAACATCAAGATATTATTCATGTAGGTAACATTAAATTAGAAGTATTGCATACACCTGGTCATACCCCAGAGAGTATTAGTTTCTTACTCACGGATGAAGGTGGCGGCTCAAGTGTTCCAATGGGTTTATTTAGTGGTGACTTTATTTTTGTTGGTGATATCGGTAGACCCGATTTACTAGAAAAATCAGTTCAAGTCGAAGGTTCTACAGAAGTTAGTGCGAAACAAATGTATCAATCTATAGAAAGTGTTAAAGATTTACCAGATTATATTCAAATTTGGCCAGGCCACGGTGCTGGAAGTCCTTGTGGTAAAGCATTAGGCGCCGTACCAATGTCTACGCTAGGTTATGAAAAAATAAATAATTGGGCATTTAGTGAAACTGATGAAATTAAATTCATTGAAACATTAACATCAAATCAACCAGCGCCACCACATCATTTTACACAAATGAAAAAAATTAACCAATTTGGTATGGAATTATATCAACCATACAATGTTTATCCTAGTTTAAGCAATGAAAGAATAGCATTTGATCTTCGTAGCAAAGAAGCCTTTCATGGTGGTCATACTAAAGGGACAATCAATATTCCTTACAACAAAAACTTTATTAACCAAATCGGTTGGTATTTAGACTATGAAAATAGTATAGATTTAATTGGTGATAAATCTACCGTTGAACAAGCAACGCATACTTTACAATTAATTGGATTTGATAATGTAGCAGGTTATCGTTTACCAAAATCAGAAATTTTAACCCAATCCATCCATAGCGTTGATATGACTGGTAAAGAAGAATATATACTTGACGTACGTAATGAAGAAGAGTGGAATAATGGGCACTTAGATCAAGCAGTCAATATTCCGCATGGTAAATTATTAAATGAAAATATTCCATTTAATAAAGAGGATAAAATATACGTACATTGTCAGTCAGGTGTTAGAAGTTCAATCGCCGTGGGTATCTTAGAAAACAAAGGATTTGAAAATGTCGTAAATATTAGAGAAGGCTATCAAGATTTTCCAGAATCATTAAAATAATTTAAGAGTGTACAGAAAATAACTGTTTTCTGTACACTCTTTCTTCATAATCCAAAATCTATGAATATCAGTATATAATATGTTCAAAAACTCAACATAAAATCAATGTTCATAAAATGATTTAGATACACCTATAAGAGCCTTAAGTAATATATTTTTTCATAGAGTTTAATCTTTAAGCATCCTATATACTGTAGAACGACTTACACCTGTTTGTTTAGCAATATCTTCGCCAGTAAGTTTTTGCTCATCATATAAGAATTTAATCTCTCTTTTTTTATGATCTGGTAATGATGGTCTTCCACCTTTTCTCCCTCTAGCTCTTGTCGCTTCTAATCCTTTTTTCGTACGTTCGCTTAATAAGTTAGCTTCAAGTTCAGCAAATGCACTCATCATAGTAAAGAACATCTTGCCCATCGCATCTTTGGTTGATACGTTCATATCTATAATATGTAAATCAATACTATTATCATCTAACCATTGAGATAACTCAATTAATTGCTTGGTTGTTCGGCCAAGACGATCTAGTTTATAGATAACTAAAATATCGCCTTCACGTAAATAATCTAAGCATTTATCAAGTTCCGTTCGTTTCGTTTTGCGACCACTCGCTTTCTCGCTAAAGATACGTTCACAACCATATTCCTCAAGTGTATCAATCTGTCCATCAAGACTTTGATCTTGTGTTGATACACGTGCATAACCAATTTTAGCCATTTGAATACCACCTCTTTTAATCGTTTTATGAGTACTTACTAATGAAATCTAGTTCTCGATGCAAATAAACGCGTCTCTCATCGTCTAAAAACTCATGATTTTTGATATTTATGATACATTGATTATAACACAAGTTTATAGACTTAAATATCCAAGAAAAACCTCTTAATATTAAGTTAAGAGGTTTTGTGTCAAAAACGAACATTTTTAGTACTCTAATCATACATACAGAAATACTGTTTTGCTAGCATCGATAATGGTTCGATTAGGGTAGGCTCTAAATACACAAAAACACAATTTTAATTTAATGCATTTGATATGTTTGTGACTTTACTTGCTATATGAGAATAACGTTATCTAATAAATGAGAAAAACAAATAAAACAGTTTGAGTTACTAGATATATAAAATTGATGGCTATCAAAAGATATACTAAAAGGCACTTCTTTTGAAAAGAAGTGCCTTTAGTGTTTCAAAATCAAATTTCGTTTTAATAACAATTATTTTATGAAACATCGCAAGATGATCCCATTTATATTAAAGGTATTATATAGCTTTATGTCAGTTACTACTTTATTTTGTAGTACTTTGACTTAATAAATTTCTAAAATAGTATTTTCTCAATAATTATATGAACTACTTTTCATTTTTTCTATGGTTTAATACATTTACCACATCTTTAATATAAGCACCTTTTAGATTATAACTGAATTTATAAATAATATAACTTGCAATAACGCTTATAATCGGTAATGCAATCATCACAAAACGCAATCCATTCTTAGTGTAATCACTTTGTATCTGGCCAGGTTGATAGCCAAAAATTTCTAACCCCCAACCTGTCAATAAAGCGGCAACTGCCATAGCTGTTTTCATTAAAAAGGTTTGTGTAGATGTAATCACACTTTCGTTTCTTTGGCCAAATTTCATTTCACTATAATCTATAACATCTGCTATAGACACAGTTATAACCCCCATGATAAATCCTGTACCTATTTTAACAAAAGCAGTCCCGATAATTACAGGGATTGCGGCAGTAGGAGCTACATAGCTCGCAAATAAAAGTATGATTAATCCTACTGATAATGATATAGTCGCGATTGGGAAAACGTGTTCTCTCGTTAGCCATTTTGAAACTTTAGGGAATAGTAATAATGCGATAATTTCCATGAAACCCATTCCGTTATAAAGAGCAAATAAAGCTTTAGATTCAGCAACATAACTAAAATAATATATAGCTACATTACCTAAAATTTGAATACTCAAGAAAAATGTAACTAGAACACCGATGTATGCCAGTAACTCTTTGTTTGTAAATAAAATTCTCCAAATATCTTTAAAACGTAATGTAATACCTGTTTCTATGTTAGTAGGAGCTTCATATACATTTCTTACAGTAATAGATATTGCAATTATAAATATGACTGCAATAATAACTGTCATTATGAAGAAACCAGCCGATTGATCCCCATTGCCAAACATATTGTCGAAATATAAGACGGCAGTTAATCCAAGGGTTCCAACAAGTAGGTTAGCGAAACTTGCAAATACTCTAGGGATAATAGAAACTTCTTCTCGTTCGATAGGATCATTTGTTAAGTTCGGTAACCATGACCAATAAGGCACATCCATCATTGTATATGTCATCCCCCATAAGATATATAAGACTGACACAAATACATACAAGCTCGTTCCGGTTAAACCAAAATTTGTGAATATGATAATAGTTATAATAGCGTTTAATAATGTTCCAATAACTAACCAAGGCCTGAACTTTCCCCATTTAGTTTTGGTTTTATCTACAATCATCCCCATCACAGGATCATTTACAGCATCCCATATACGGGCAGCGAAAAATAATGTACCTACAAAACTAGGCGCAATGCCTAATACGTCCGTGAAATAAAACATTAAAAATGTACCTGTTAGCCCAACAACTAAATCTTTACCGAACGCACCAATACCGAAAGAGTATTTTGCTTTACGGGTTACCTGTCTTTTCAAAAAAAGTCCCCCTTAATTTACCACAATATTTAAAGCGCTTACAAAATAGTGTGATAAATTTTTTTGTTAATTATTTTGACTTATACTTTATTCATAGGTAGGTAACCAATCTCCATGTGCTTCAATTAAATCATCACATAATGAGATTATATCTTCTATAGATAATTCGGAAGCCGTATGTGGATCTAACATTGTCGCTTGATAAATTTTATCTTTCTTTTGAGTCAATGCGGCTTCAATAGTTAATAATTGGGTGTTAATATTTGTACGATTAAGCGCGACAAGTTGCTCTGGTAGTTCACCAATGTAAGTTGGGGCAATACCACTAGCATCAACCAAACAAGGAACTTCTACCACTGAATTTTCTGGTAAATTACTAATTAATCTTCCCGTGTTCAAAACATTCCCACCAATTTTATACGGTTTATTTGTTTCCATAGCTTCGATGATATATGAACCATATTCGTGGGAACGCTCATGTGTTAAATTCTGATCGTTTACAATATCATCACGCATGTCTTGCCACTCTTCTATTTGATTTACACAACGTCTTGGATATTCATCTAGGGGAATATTATACTTTTCAATTAATTCAGGGTACTGGCTTTTAATGAAATATGGATGATACTCAGCATTATGTTCTGATGACTCTGTGACGTAATAACCAAATTTATTAAGTAATTCAAAGCGTACCATATCATTGTGTGTTGCTTTTTGCTTTTCTTTTGCACGAGCTTTAATTTCTGGATATAAATCTTTTCCATCACGAGTAATTTCTAGTAACCATGCCATATGATTGATACCAGCAATTTTTGATTGTATACGATCTGTCGGAAGTTCCAATGACTCTAACAGATCACTCGCACAAACTTGAACACTATGACAAAGGCCGACGGTTTTTATACCTTCTTTTAACATGATATTTGTTAATACAGCCATAGGATTTGTATAATTTAAAAACCAAGCATCTGGGCAAACTTCTTTCATATCTTTTGCGAAAGCTTGCATCACAGGTATTGTTCTCAAATTACGGAAAATACCACCAATCCCGAGCGTGTCTGCAATCGTTTGACGTAAGCCATAATTTTTCGGAATTTCGAAGTCAGTAATTGTTGCTGGATCATAACCTCCAACTTGTATAGCATTTATGACATATTTTGCTCCTCTTAATGCTTCTTTACGATTGCGATATGAACGTACTTTAACGGTAGCATTCATACCTTTTTTTAGATTGTTTAACATCATTTCAGAATCTTTCAAACGTTCTTCATCTATATCAAATAATGCAAATTCAAAATCTTGTAAAGCATCTACTGTCATACAATCACCTAAAACATTCTTAGCAAAAACAGTGCTGCCAACACCTAAAAATGTGATTTTGTTCATCATATATACTCCTCCTAAATAGATAGTTTTTAGAGATTTATAAAACCATTAAACTGGCTATAGCTTATATTTAGATTAGTTATAATTCTCTAAACATTCAATCGTAAATATTTCTGAAAAGAGTAATATATTGCTATTTTAGTCAGTAAATATTTTATTAACTGGCATCATTGTTGTATCTTTTCTATATCTATTAGGTGATACACCAATAATTTTTTTGAATACTTTACTAAAATAATTACTAGATTGAAAACCGACTTCTTGAGCAATCCATTCAACACTTTTAGTATTTTTACATAGAAAAGGAAGTGAATTATTAATTCTTATATTAGTTAAATAACTGATTGGCGTTTCTTTAACGTATTTTCTAAATTGCCTAGTGAAATGGTATTTAGATAAATTAGAAACCTCAACGATATCATCCAAAGTAATATCCTCTTTATATTTTCCTTCAATAAATTGAATTGCTTTAACAATAGGAAGTGGGTAATTGTTAGATTGTTGATAACCATGTTCAAAGTGTTCCAAACATTTCATGATAAAAGTATAGGCATAAGCAGAAGCGCTATACCCATGGTTAATACCAAGTGTTTCTATTTTTTCAAGTGTTTCTAATATGTATTGAATAGGTTCTGCATGTAAAGCAATTTTGAAAATGTGACCATGTGCATCTGTAATTTGATGAAATAATTGATTAGCAACATCACCATATATAGTAAAATATAGAAACTCCCATTCAGTTGAATCCTGAGGTAAATAATATTTATGATGACTTGGGACGTGTACAAAGAAAGCATCACCAGATTCTAAATAAGTGATTTGATTTTCAACTCTAATAGCGCCACGTCCTTTCAATGTATATTGGAAAATAAAAATATCTTTTTCTCCTCTATTTAGACCGTTCCACTGATAATCGTGGGTCTGTTGAAGTTCATAGCCAATGGCATTTAGTCCTACAATACTATTTTGATACTCACCTTTAAACATAAAGCCATAAGAATTATAGTCAAATGTTTTTTCCATAAATATTCCTCCATTTTTTAAAATATTTTCCTATAAATAAGTTAATAAACATTATAAATAGGGTCCAATGATTAACATAACCGATGATTACCAAAAGACATATTAAAAGAGACTTCTTTTTCAATAAGGAGCCTCTTAATCGTTTCAAAATCAAATTTTGTATCAATTACGAACATTAAAAAAGCAAGTGAAATTTATATGAATTTCACTTGCTTTTTATTTTCTAATTCAATTTAGGATAGAACTAGAAAGTTATTATTAATGAAACACTACTCTAACACAAAGAAATAAAATATCAAATTAATCTTTCTCTGCCTTTTCTGCTTTCCTTGCTTCTTCGCGTTGACTTTGAACGTATTCTTCCATTCTATGTTTATTAGGCGTAAGAGATAATCCTAATAGTTTCCGCTCTTTATTAGCATCTTTGTAAAAGCTTATCATCATAAAGATAATAATTACTGAGAATGGTAACGCAGTCATAATCGCCATGTTCTGAAGTGCATTCAAACCATTGTCCCCACCAGAGAAAAGCAAAACAAATGCTATTAAAGCTTGTGCAATACCCCAAATAACTTTAACCACTGCGGATGGATTTAAAGAACCATACGTTGTTTGCATTCCTAAAACAAATGTAGCTGAGTCTGCAGATGTAATAAAGAAGGTCGCAATTAGGAAAAGTGTAATAATAGACATTACAGTTCCTAAAGGCATTTCATTAAATACACCAAACAAAGCTGTTTCTGGTGGCATATTGAAGATTTGAGGATGATCTTTAGCAGTTTCGATACCTAATACACCAAAAGCCGCAAACCATACCAAACTTACTAAAACTGGAACAAGCATTACGCCTGAAACAAATTCTCTAATTGAGCGTCCTTTTGAAACGCGAGCAATAAATATACCAACAAAAGGACTCCAACTAATCCACCATGCTAATTGGAAAAATGTCCATGACGTCATCCATTCATTCTTTTGTGGATTTAACGGTGCAGTATCAAACATATTAAACAATAATGTGTTTAAGTATTCGCCAGTAGAACTTGTAAGCATGTTTAAAATTAAAAGCGTAGGTCCTACAATTAAGACAAATAGTAAAATGAGCCCCGCTAGTCCCATATTAGCATTACTTAAATATTGGATACCTCTACTTAAGCCTGACCAAGCACTAGCAAGAAATAGGATAGTTACAATAATAATAATAATACCTTGTGTGAGAATATTATTTGGGATATCAAATAAATAATTTAATCCACCGACTATTTGCATTGCTCCTAAACCTAAAGAAACAGCTACGCCGCCTACAGTAGCAAAAACCGATATTACATCGATAACTGTACCTAATGATCCATCTACTTTATTACCAAATATTGGACGTAAAGTTCTTGAGATAAGCGCTGGTTCGCCTTTTCTAAACTGAAAATATGCCAAACCCAATGCAACTACAGCATAAACCGCCCATGCATGGAATCCCCATTGCATGAAAGCACCTCTTAAAGCTTCAGTAAAAGCGTGTGCTGTCTTAGGATCTCCTGTTGGAGGTGAAGCAAAATGACTAATTGGTTCAGCGACTCCCCAGAAAACTAAACCAATTCCCATGCCCGCACTAAATAACATTGCAAACCATGACACAGTATTAAATTCAGGTTTATCATCAGGTTTTCCTAATTTCAATTTCCCAATAGGACTAAACATTAAGAAAACACAGAAAAATATCATCATGGCAACAATTACCATGTAATACCAACCGAAATACTTTGTAATCCATCCCGTGATATTTGTACCAATCGTATTGAATTGATTAGGAAATAGTGCTCCTAATAAAACTACAATCGCTATAAGAATAATACTATAAGTGAAAACAGAAGAAAGTTTATTTCCACTAAATTTTTGTTCTTTAGATTCCAAATTAAAACCTCCCTATGTATTTTCAAACATTTAAACAGAATAACAAAGCTTATTACATAATACAACTTGATATAGCTATCATAAGGCCTTTTTTGCCTGAAAAATTAGGTGTTTTATTAATATTTTAAAATCAATAAAAAGTTAATATTGCAAATATTTGATTTAAATATAAAAAATATAGTTAAGTATTTTACACTCCAAGATCTAATTATATAATTTTATTATTCAGATAATCTATGGTTATCAAAAGGCATGTAAAAAGAGACACCTTATTGAAAAAAGGAGTCTCTTAATCGTTTCATAATCAAATTTCGTCTCAATAAAGAACGTTTTTAACTTTAAAGACTTTATCTATTTTTTATTCGTCTGTATAATAACAGATAAAATTATGGTTAAAATAAATATCAGTATAGTTGTAAAAATAATAATTTTATTATTAGGATTTTTATCTTCTTGCTCATCATATTCTTCTAATTCTTTAATTCTTTGCTCGTCTATTTCAACTTCTTCTCTTGAGCCTAGCTCATTATCTAAGATATAGGGTTGTTGGTCTTTTACTTTCATAAATTTTTTCTCCTTATTATTAGAATAGCAAAGACACCTAAATCTTTAGGTGTCTCAGTTTTTTAAATTTCATTTTTATTACATTCGGCTAAGCAGTTCTTTTTTTATAATAATCAAAGCATGGTTACCTTTTGAGTTGATGTTTTCCTGAGCATTTAGTATTAATAGATCAATTAAATCGTCGTTATCTTTTTGACTTATTTCGTCTTTGAATTGATCAATATTTTCTATTAAAATTTTTTGATTGGGTTGTTGCTTGTCTATAGTGTAATACTGGTCAGCGCCCAAACCACCCTCTTCAATCATTTTCGATATTTCATTAGATCGTGTTTCATTTGTTTTGCTTATTTCTATTTCTTTTTTATCAGAGTTAACCATTACTATCCCCCCTATATGCCCATCATACACAGTGTAATAATACATATTTAAAATAACAATAACTCTGCTCACTAACAATTTACTGAGGGTTTAATAAATGACATTATTGGTATCGCTTACATAGATGGTTATTATTAGAATTCATATCAAAGAGGCACCATTGGTTGACCAAGGTGCCTCTTAATCGTTTCAAAAACAAATTTCATCTTAATAAGGATTGTTTATGAAAGTCTGACGAACATCAAATTTTTTAATTTTAATGAATTTTTATAAAAACTCATTAAATGTTTCTATAATTAGATATATATTCAATATACTTAATATGATTGTTAAAATCCAAGCAATAATATTAACCCATGTTTTATTTGTAAATTCTTTTCCCATTATTTTAGGGTTATTGGTTGCTAACGTTAAAGGAATAATACTAAAGGGTAATGCAATACTTAAAAACACTTGTGTGAAAATTAATAGATCCTCAATTTTAGAAGTACTTGAACCATATAACCATAAACAGATGAATACAGGAACCACAGCGATTAGTCTAGTGACTAATCTTCTTGCCCATTGAGGAATTCTTATATTTAAAAACCCTTCCATGACAATTTGTCCTGATAATGTGCCCGTAATGGTTGAATTTTGCCCTGAAGCTAGCAAAGCTATGGCAAATAATGTACTCATAACAGCACCACCTATAGCTCCTGCAAAATCCGATTCTCGTAAAGCATTATATAAATCATAAAATCGTCCTAAGTCTTCACCATTACCAAAGAATAGAGCGGCACCTAATATTAAAATCAAACAATTAATAATAAACGCAATTGAAAGTTGTATATGTGAATCAATAATAGCGTATTTAATAGCCTCTTTTTTCTTAGCTTTACTTTCACGTATGTAGTTACGTGATTGAACAATTGAAGAATGCAAATACAAATTATGAGGCATGATTGTCGCACCAATGATACCTAAAGCTATGTATAACACACCATTGTTAGTAGCTATTTCTGTACTTGGAATAAAGCCACCTAAAACAGCACTCCATTCTGGAGAAGCAAAGTAAACTTCAAATACAAAGATAAAAAGAACTGTAAAAATTAATACACCTACGATAGCTTCAATCTTTCTAAAGCCAAATTTAATAATTACTAGTAAAAGTAAAACATCTAATACAGTAATAGTTACTCCCACTACTAAAGGTATATCAAAAAGTAGATTTAATGCTATCGCACTACCAATGACCTCTGCAATATCTGTAGCCATAATTGCTAACTCTGTAACAATCCAAGTCGCTATCGACAACGGCTTATTACTTATGTGTTTAGTTACTTGAGCTAAGTCCATACCACTCGCAATACCTAAACGAGCGCACATACTTTGAAGTAACATGGCTGATAAGCTCGATAATAATATTATAAATAATAATGTATATCCAAATTGTGCTCCTCCTGCCATTGAAGTAATCCAATTACCTGGATCCATATAGCCTACGGCAACAAGAAGGCCAGGGCCTAGATACATTATTAGTTTCTTGATACCATTTGCTTCGCTATCAAAAGAAACTTTTCCATTTATTTCTTCTAAACTTTTCTTCACTTTAAAAATCTCCTCATTGAACATTAAATTTATCAATGAATATTATAGCATAAATTAGGTCAACCTAAAAATTATTTTTCTTATACTTAAACTTTTAGTTGTTTAATTTCTGATGATTTTAATTAATCTTTGCCTATTATTTTTAAACGACCTTTTATATTAGACTTCTTATTACCTTTCAGAAAATAAGTTGCTATTGAACCCGTTATCATTCCAACTAAACCAATACCAAAAAACATCAGATAAACACTTGCTTGATATCGCGGTCTAAGGTTTATGATTGAAATATATTCAAAGGAGGTTATATAATATGGGTAAATTTAATAGTTTAGAAGACAAAGTTGTAGTTATTGCTGGTGGTGCTAAGAACCTTGGCGGCTTATTAAGTACTACTTACGCTAAAGATGGGGCTAAATTAGTAATCCATTATCATGATGAAAAGTCTTTAGATGATGCTAAAGCTACACTTTCAAAAGTTGAAGAGTTAGGTGGAGAAGGTACATTATTTTCTGGTGATTTAACTAAGGTTAGTAATGTCCAAGCTTTATTTCAACATGCTGAAGAGACGTTTGGAAAAGTTGATATTGCAATAAATACAGTAGGAAAAGTACTTAAAAAACCTATTTCAGAAACGACTGAAGAAGAGTTTGATAGTATGGCAGACATCAATGCAAAGTCAGCTTATTTCTTTATTAAATATGCTGAAAAGGCTATGAATGATAATGGCAAAATCATCACTCTAGCCACTGCATTGCTTGCCGCTTATACAGGATTTTATTCAACTTACGCTGGAGGAAAAGCTCCCGTCGAGCATTATACACGCGCAAGCATCATCAGAGTTTATGGATAGAGGGATTTCAGTTAATGCAGTGGCTCCTGGACCAATGGATACACCTTTCTTTTATCCTCAAGAAGGCGAAGATGCTGTGGCATTCCATAAATCCCAAGCACTTCATAATCAACTTACAAATATAGAAGACATCGCGCCGATTATTACTTTCTTAACTTTAGATGGTTGGTGGATAAATGGACAAACATTATTTGCAAATGGCGGTTATACGACACGCTAGTTAACTTTAAAGAATAAGGAGGTCATTTTGATATGTATTACTTTTTAGCAATATTTAAAGAAAATGAAACAGATATTAAGATTATTACGGAAGAAAAGGTCATAGATGATAAGAACGTATCTTTGCCAAGTAATAATTACGTTAAATCTTTAGCTGAAGAAATAATTGAGCTATCTCATCAAAATAATTTATTCCATAATGACATTAAACGAATTGGTTTAAAAATAGATGATCCTGAACTTATTGGTTATAACACTGTGGAGTCATTAAAGAGTGATATGGTATCAACATTTGGGTTTGAAGCTATTATCCATAATGACTATGAAGATTTACTAGTTCAACTTATTAAATAGACCAAAAAGGTGACTTTATAAAGTCACCTTTTTTAGGAGGTAAATTATGCAAGTAAAGCAAGTAGCCGATAATTTAGGCATCAGTGAACATACTATTCGATACTATGACAAAGCGGGGCTTTTTCCATTTGTTACCAGAAATAAGAATGGCTATAGAGATTTTTCAGTAGAAGACCTATATTGGATTGAATTTATAAAATGTATGCGTCAGACACATATGCCTGTATCAAAGTTAAAAGAAATTGCTGAATTGTATCATCAAGGAAGTTCTACCAAAATGAAACGAAAAGACATATTTTTAGAACATCAAAAAAATTTAATAGAACAAAAAAGACTTATAGATGAAGGTCTTAAAGTATTAGAAGAAAAATTCAAATTATTGGAAAACGAATAAGAGAATCGAGGTATACTATGAAAAAACAAGCTTTAATAATTATATCATCAGCAAATGAACTACCATTAAATAATCCCACTAAACAAAAAATAGACACAGGATTCTTTTTAGTTGAAATGGGAAAAATATTGGACACTTTTAAAGACGATTATGAATTTATTTTCGCTACGCCAAATGGCGAAAAACCGACATTAGATATTAATGGGGAATCTTTAAGTATGCAAGCTCGGAGAAAAGCTAGGCATTGCGTCTGTGAAAGATAAATTTTATAAAGATCCCACTAATTATCGTCAAAAGAATACCAAACTTGTCGACCGCAGAGAAAAGGAATTAAACACTTTATACGATTTACTTGGAAAACTGCCTGTATCGCAAAATTTGAGTAACACAGATGAAGAGACGAAAGAATTTAGAAAACAGATTGTTAGAAAAATGGATGACTTAGAAGAAAAGAAATTTTATTCTTTAAAAGAATTATTGGAAAACAATGCTGATAATAACAATGATTTTAGTTTTGAAAATTTATCATTCGTGCACCTACCTGGAGGGCATGCGCCTATGGTAGATTTCTTAGATAACCCAGAATTAGGCGAAGTGTTAAATCAA